>NZ_JBHYMS010000028.1:0-79391 GCF_042743185.1 Inquilinus sp. NPDC058860
GATCACCAGAGTTCAGGCGGGTCTTGGCGGCGAAAACCCCCTCCCCCTACCCCCCTCCCGCGAGGGGAGGGGGGACTCAGTCGGGTTCGACCGGTTTGTGTGGCTAAGGCCATGCCGTCGAACAACCCCACCCCCACCACCGAGCCTCCGGACCTGGTCCGGATCGAGCGCGTGACCAAGCGCTTCGGGCCCGGCAGGCCGGCGCTCGATGCCGTCACCGCGGCGATCGGCGGCGGCCGGATCACCGGGCTGGTCGGGCCGGACGGGGCGGGCAAGACCACGCTGATCCGGCTGATGACCGCCCTGATGTGGCCCGAGGAGGGGCGGCTTGTCGTGCTCGGCCACGACAGCCGGGCCGAGCCGGCGCCGATCCAGGCCGGCATCGGCTACATGCCGCAGCGCTTCGGCCTGTACGAGGACCTGACGGTGCAGGAGAACCTCGACCTCTACGCCGATCTCCGCGCCCTGCCGAAGCACGAGCGGCCGGCGGTGTTCGACGAGATCCTGACCTTCACCGACCTGAAGCGCTTCACCGGCCGTCTGGCCGGCAAGCTGTCCGGCGGCATGAAGCAGAAGCTCGGCCTTGGCTGCGCCCTGCTGCGCAAGCCGCGCCTGCTGCTGCTGGACGAGCCGGGTGTCGGCGTCGACCCGATCTCGCGGCGCGAGCTGTGGGGCATGGTGCAGGACCTGACGCGCGAGGGCATCGGCGTGGTCTGGTCGACCGCCTATCTCGACGAGGCCGAGAAATGCGACCGGGTGCTGCTGCTGAACGAGGGCAAGCTGCTCTATGAGGGCGAGCCGGGCGGGCTGACCGGGCGGGTCGAAGGCCGGGTGTTCCGGCTGACCGGGATCGCGGGCCGGCGCCGGCAGGTGCTGGCGGCCGTGCTGGGCCGGCCCGGCGTGATCGACGGCGTGATCCAGGGCACTGCCATCCGGCTGGTGACGAAGGAGGCGGCGCAGCCGTCCCCACCGAAGGAGGCGGGCCCGGCCGCGAAGATCGGGCCGGCGGCGCCGCGCTTCGAGGATGCCTTCGTCGACATCCTCGGCGGCGGCCCGGGCGGCCGATCGAAGCTGGCCGAGGCGCGCAAGACCCTGCCGCCGCGCGAGGGGCCGGTGATCGAGGCCCGCGGCCTGACCAAGCGCTTCGGCGACTTCACCGCCGCGGCCGACATCGGCTTCGACATCCCGCGCGGCGAGATCTTCGGCCTGCTCGGCCCCAACGGCGCCGGCAAGTCGACCACCTTCAAGATGCTGTGCGGCCTGTTGAAGCCGACGGCGGGGGAGGGGCGGGTGGCCGGCTTCGACCTGCGCCGCGACAGCGCCGAGGCGCGCAACCGGCTGGGCTACATGGCCCAGAAATTCTCGCTCTACGGCGATCTCAGCGTCGCCCAGAATCTCGACTTCTTCGCCGGGGTCTACGGCCTCGACCGGCTCCGGGCGCGGCGGCAGATCGGGCTGATGGCCGAGATCTTCGTGCTCGGCGAGGTGCTGCCGCGCTCGGCCGGTACCCTGCCGCTCGGCTTCAAGCAGCGCCTGGCGCTGGCCTGCGCGGTGATGCACGAGCCCGAGGTGCTGTTCCTGGACGAGCCGACCTCCGGCGTCGACCCGATCAGCCGGCGCGAGTTCTGGACCCACATCAACGGCCTGGTCGAGCGCGGCGTGACCGTGCTGGTCACCACCCATTTCATGGAGGAGGCCGAGTACTGCGACCGGATCTCGCTGATCTATCGCGGCCGCTCGATCGCGCTCGGCTCGCCGGACGAGCTGAAGGCGAAGGTTGCGGACCGGGAGCATCCCGACCCGACCATGGAGGACGCCTTCATCGCCCTGGTCGAAGCCTCCGACGCGCGGCAGGAGGCGGCGTGATGGGCCTTCGCTCTCCGCCCAAGCAAAATGAGTCCCCCCTCCACTTGCGGGAGGGGGGTAGGGGGAGGGCAGGCATCTCCAGTGAAGCTGTGCCGGCACCCTGTGCTTCCGGAGACGCGGCATGACCGCCGCCGCCCACGAGGCTGTGATCGCCTCCCGCGCCGACCGGCTGCGGCGGTTCGGGGCGCTGCTGCGGAAGGAGAGCCGGCAGATCCTGCGCGACCGGTCCAGCCTGCTGATCGCCGTGGTGCTGCCGGTGCTGCTCTTGTTCCTGTTCGGCTACGCCCTGTCGCTCGACGCCGACCACACCCGGGTCGGCGTGGCGGTCGAGAGCCCGGGGCCGGCGGCGCGCGACCTCGCCGCCAGCTTCCAGGCCTCGCGCTATTTCGACGCCCGCATCGGCACCGACCGGCGGGAGTTCGCCGAGGACCTGGTGACCAACCGGGTCAAGGGCATCATCGTCATCCCGGACCGCTTCGCCGCCGAGGCGGCGCGGCCGGGCGGCACGCCGCAGATCCAGATCCTGGTCGACGGCACCGACCCGAACACCGCGAACTTCGTCATGGCTTACGCCCAAGGCACGCTGTCGGGCTGGCGGGCGCAGCGGGCCGCGGGGCAGGGCGCCGACGGCCTGCCCGCGATCGACGTCGAGCAGCGGGTCTGGTTCAACCAGGAGCTGGTCAGCCGCAACACGCTGGTGCCCGGCGCCATCGCCATCGTCATGACCATGATCGGCACCCTGCTGACCGCGCTGGTGGTGGCGCGGGAATGGGAGCGCGGCACGATGGAGGCGATGATGGCGACGCCGGTCACGGCGGCGGAGCTGCTGGCCGGCAAGGTGCTGCCCTACTTCCTGCTCGGCCTGGCCTCGCTGACCCTGTGCGCGCTCGTCGCCGTGTTCCTGTTCGGGGTGCCGTTCCGCGGCTCGGTCGTGGCCCTCTACCTGGTCTCCGCCGCCTTTCTGTGCCCGGCGCTGGGGCTGGGGCTGATCATCTCCTCCGCCACCCGGAACCAGTTCCTGGCGTCGCAGCTCGCCCTGGTCGCCGGCTTCCTGCCGGCCTTCCTGCTGTCGGGCTTCCTGTTCGAGATCGGCTCGATGCCGCGGCCGATCCAGTGGGTCACCTACATCCTGCCGGCGCGCTACTACGTGTCGGCGCTGCAGACCGTGTTCCTGGCCGGGGACGTCTGGCCGCTGTACCTGCGCAACATGGCCGTGCTGCTGCTGGAGGGCGCGGTGCTGCTGGCCCTGGCGGCGCGGCTGACCCGGAAGAGGCTGGCCTGAGATGTGGCGCCGGCTGAAAGCCCTGATCGTCAAGGAGCTGCTGACCGTGCTGCGCGACCCGCGCGGCCGGATGATCCTGATCGTGCCGCCGATCATTCAGCTCTTCATCTTCGCCTATGCCGCGACGATGGAGGTGAAGAATGTCGACATCGCGCTGCTCGACCGCGACCGCGGCGCCTGGAGCCAGGAGCTGGTGCGGCGGGTCGAGGGCACCCCGACCTTCCGCAGCATCCTGCCCGTCGACACGCCGGAGGCGCTGCGCCGGGCGATCGACCGGCAGCAGGTGCTCGCGGCGGTGCAGATCGGGCCGAGCTTCTCGCGCGACATCGCCGCCGGGCGGCCGACCGACCTGCAGGTCATCCTCGACGGTCGCCGCTCCAACGCCTCGCAGCTGACCGGCAACTACATCTCGCAGATCGTCGCCGCCATGGCGCTCGACGCGGCCAGCCCCAGCGGCGTGACGGCGGTGCCGGACGCGGCGGTGCCGCGCTTCTGGTTCAACCCGGCGCTGGACACGCAATGGTTCATGGTGCCGAACCTGATCGCCGTGATCGCCGTCCTGATCGGGCTGACCGTCACCGGGCTGACGATCGCGCGGGAGCGCGAGCTCGGCACGTTCGACCAGCTGCTGGTCTCGCCGCTCCGGGTGCACGAGATCCTGCTGGGCAAGACCATCCCTTCGCTGCTGATCGGCTTCGGCCATTGCAGCTTCTACCTGCTGGCGGCGGTGGTCTGGTTCGGCCTGCCGCTGCGCGGGTCGCTGGGCATGTTCTACGCCGGCGTCTTTTTCTACCTGTTGGCCCTGATCGGGATCGGGCTGTTCATCTCCGCCCTGTCGGCGACGCAGCAGCAGGCGATCCTCGGGTCGTTCCTGTTCACGGTCCCGGCGACGCTGATGTCCGGCTTCGCCACGCCGATCGACAACATGCCGGAATGGCTGCAACCGGCGACCATCGTCAACCCGCTGCGCTACTTCATCGTCATCGTCCGCGGCGTGTTCCTGAAGGGCCTGCCGGTCGAGGAGATGCTGAGCAACACCGTGCCGCTGGCGCTGATCGCCCTGGTGACGCTCAGCGCGGCCGCGTGGATGTTCCGCCGCAGAATGGAGTAGAGCCCTTTGCGACCGCGCTGGCGCGGCCGTCTGGCGGCGGTTTCTCCGCTTCCGGTGCTCACGGACCAAATGTCCGCTGCGCTCCGGTTCTCGAAACCACCACCAGCCGACTCACGCCACCACGGTCTCAAAGGACTCTATCGCGGCCTCAGGGCAGCGGGACGGTCCGGTTGTAGGGATCCTCGCCGGGCTCCGCGGTGGGGCCGGTCCGGGACTGGGCAGCCGGCGTCGGGTTGTGCACCGACAGGTTGAAGCTGTCGCCCGGGACATCGGGGGACGAGCACGCGGCCAGGACGACGCCGGCCGCCATCATCGAAAGCAACGCCACTGCCGGATTCCGCATGATCCGCACTCCCCGGTGGGCCGCCGTCGCCCTTCGACGGCATGGACTCCGGATCCTACGATCCTCCTCGCCGCGCTCTCCCGCAAGAGCCCAGGCCGTTGCGGTTGTATCCCAACAATTGATCTGTTCCGGCCGGCCCCGACTGGCCTTAGGGTCTGAGGCCGCCGGGCGGCAGCCGTGCCCCCGGCCTGTTGCAGAGGCCCGGCGATGCGGACCGACACTTCCTCCACTCTGGACAGCGCGTCAGGCGGCGTGACGATGGCGCCGCGCGGCGGTTCGGCGCTGCAGCCGGTCGCGGCCGGTCTCCTGGCCGCGATCGTCGGCTTCGCCAGCGCCTTCACCGTGGTGCTGCAGGGCCTGGCGGCGGCCGGCGCCACCCCGCCCTGTCGACCGCGCTGGCGCGGGAGGAGGAGCGGCTGCCGGCGGTCGTCACCTTCGTCACCACCGTCTCCGGCCTCTCCCTGTTCGGCATCGGCGCCGCCTTCTGGGGGCTGGTGGCCGGCGGGGCGATGATGGCGCTGGACCGGCTGAAGGGTTGACCGGCGATGATCCTTGTTACGCCGCGGCTCAGGCTCCGGCCCTGGCGCGAGGACGACCGCGACGCCTTCGCCGCCCTGACCGCCGACCCGGAGGTGATGCGCGACCTCGGCGGGCCGCTGGACCGGGCGGGCAGCGATGCCAAGCTCGACCGCTACCGCGCCGCCTTCGACCGGCACGGCGTCTGCCGCTGGGCGGTCGAGAGCCTGTCGGGCGAGGTTCTCGGCTATGCCGGGATCATGCCGCTGGGGCCGGACCATCCGCTCGGCGCCGGTGTCGAGATCGGCTGGCGGCTGGCGCGGCACGCCTGGGGCCGCGGCTATGCGACAGAGGCCGCCGCGGCGGCGCTGGCGGACGGGTTCGGCCGGCTCGGCTTCCCGGAGATCCTGGCCTTCACGGCGCCCGACAACCTGCGGTCGCAGGCGGTGATGGCGCGGCTGCGCCTGCAGCGCGATCCATCGCGCGATTTCACCGCGACCTATGACGGCGTCGCCTGGCATGGCCTGGTCTGGGTGGCCCGGCCGTCGACGGGGCGTTGACCGGCGGCAACCCCGCTTCCTGGCGGGAAGGGCGGAAAGCGGAAGCCTCGCCATCCAGTGGGTAAGGGGGACGGTCTTTTGCCGAGGGTCTCGACACGTTATAATGCGGGCAAATACTTTAAATTGAGATGTCGCATAATAAAATCAGAGGAACAATATGGCAAAAATCACACAAAGCCTTCTTGCATTTATTGTTTGCCCCCTCATTGTAGGTGGTTGCAAAGAGCCCATAGCACAACAATCTGGCCCGACTGCGCCTGGCCAGAATCTAGTTGCGATTGCCGATGCGTATGTTTCTCAGCGAAACCCAAAGATGCTCGAAGAGTATCCGAGCCGCTATGTTTGGGCCGGCGGAGGTAAATGGGTGGTAGAATATTATAGCACTGCTAACACCGATACTATCGGCGGTGGCCTAACCATTACGATAGATAAAGCAACGAATAAGGTCGACGGTTATTGGCTTGGGCAGTAGAAATGCTACCTGCATATCAATCTTATCATGATATGGTTTTGCTGGCGTCGCCGCCCGGTCGATTCCGGCCGAATCTCCACTTCGGGTCGAAAGCGGCATGGCTGGCCAGGGGCGTCTCGACCCATCGGCAGCCTCGTCGAAGGTGCGGCGTCGACCCCCGTCGGTTGTGAGGGCGATATCCCGGCAATCGATCCTTCTGCCGGATACCTCAAGATGACTCATGCTGCCGATCACGCCATCCGCCAGCGGCGCGAGGCCTTCAACCGGGCCCTGGCCGGGGCTGACCTCGAGGCCATCGGCCCTCTCCTGGCCCAGGGCGCGGTTCTCGTCACGGGCACGGACAGCGCCGTCATCTCCGGCCGCAAGGCCCAGCTCGCGGCCTGGGAGCGCGAATTCGCCGCGTCGCTGCGCACGATCTACACCCGGTCCCCCGACACCATCCTGGTCTCGCCTGTCGAGCCCATCGCCCTGGAGCACGGCCGCTGGCAGGGCGTCACCGCCGCCGGCGGCCTGCCCCTCGCCTCCGGCACCTACACCGCCAAATGGCGCAGGACCGGCGCGGATTGGGTGATCGAGGCCGAGATCTACCTCACCCTCGCCTGACCGCCGCCGCGACGCTAGGCCCCGCCGGCCTCGGGCGGCATGCCGTCGAATTCCGGCAGGCCGCCGGCGATGTGGTCCCAGGGCTGGCGGCTGCGGACGTTGATGGCCATGTCCGGCCGGATCGCCGCCGGGTCGTCCAGCGAGCCGGCATAGAGCGTGGCCGTGCCGGGATCCACCTCCCCGGTGCCGAACAGCTGGCTGCCGCAGGCCGGGCAGAAATGGCGCAGGGCCTGCAGCCCGCTGCCGCCGGCCTGGGCGTAGCTCCGCGTCTCGCCCCGGACGGTCAGGGCCGAGCGCGGGACGCCGACATAGGTCGAATGACCGGCGCCGCTGGCGCGCTGGCAGGACCGGCAGTGGCAGTGTCCGGCATAGACCGGGTCGGCCGCCACCTCGTAGCGCACCGCCCCGCACAAGCATCCGCCCGTCATCATCGCGCGCCTCCCGGATTCGGGCGGCCAGGATAGCCCGCCCCAAATCCGGATCGAATTTTTATGCGCCCCGGGTGTGTGATCGGCGCCGATCACACGAGTCCGCAGGCCACCTGCGGAAAGGAGACTTCGTGCTCGACGTCCTGATGCTCGCCCTGGCCGCGGCGTTCTTCGCCGTCGGCCTGGGCTATGTGCTGCTGTGCGACCGGCTGTGAGGGGATGATGACCTTCGACCTCGTCCTCGGCGGCTTGGTGTCCGTGCTGCTGCTCGGCTACCTCGTCTACACCCTCGTCCGCCCCGAGAAATTCTGAGACGGCCATGACCCTCAACGGCTGGATCCAGATCGCGCTGTTCTGCGCGATCGTCATCCTGATCACGCGCCCGCTGGGCGGCTACATGGCCCGCGTCTTCGCGGGCGAACGCACCGTCCTGTCCCCCATCCTGCGCCCGGTCGAGCGGCTGTTCTACGCCGCCGCCGGCGTGCGCGAGGACCGCGAGCAGCACTGGACCGGCTATGCCTTCGGCATGCTGCTGTTCAGCCTCGTCAGCGTCGTCGTGCTGTACGCGCTGCAGCGCCTGCAGGACGTGCTGCCGCTGAACCCGGCCGGCATGGCGGCGGTGCCGGAAGGCATCGCCTTCAACACCGCGGTCAGCTTCGTCACCAACACCAACTGGCAGTCCTATGGCGGCGAAAGCACCATGGGCTATCTGGTGCAGATGGCCGGGCTGACGGTGCAGAACTTCGCCTCCGCCGCGGTCGGCATCGCGCTGGCCATCGCGCTGGTGCGCGGCTTCGCCCGGCGCTCGTCCCCGACCATCGGCAACTTCTGGGTCGACCTGACCCGGGCGGTGCTCTACGTGCTGTTGCCGATCTGCGTCGTCGCCACGATCTTCTTCGTCTGGCAGGGCGTGCCGCAGACCCTGGGCACCTACGTCGACGCCACCACGCTGGAAGGCGCGCATCAGACCATCGCCCAGGGTCCGGTGGCCTCGCAGCTGGCGATCAAGATGCTGGGCACCAATGGCGGCGGCTTCTTCAACGCCAACTCGGCCCATCCCTACGAGAACCCGACCGCGCTGTCGAACCTGGTGCAGATGGTGCTGATCTTCGCGATCGGCGCCGCGCTGACCAACACTTTCGGCCGCATGGTCGGGAACGAGCGCCAGGGCTGGGCGATCTTCAGCGCCATGGGCGTGCTGTTCCTGGCCGGCGTCTTCGTCGCCTATTGGCAGGAGGCGGGCGGCGGGCATCTGCTGGCCTCGCTCGGCGTCGACACCACGCTCGGCAACATGGAGGGCAAGGAGGTCCGCTTCGGCGAGGCCCTGTCCGCCCTGTTCGCGGTCGTCACCACCGCCGCCTCCTGCGGCGCCGTCATCGCCATGCATGACAGCTTCACGTCGCTCGGCGGCATGGTGCCGCTGGTCAACATGATGCTGGGCGAGGTCGTGATCGGCGGCGTCGGCGCCGGCCTCTACGGCATGCTGCTGTTCGTCGTCGAGACGATCTTCGTCGCCGGGCTGATGGTCGGCCGCACGCCGGAGTATGTCGGCAAGAAGATCGAGGCCAAGGAGGTCAAGATGACCATGCTGGCCCTCCTGATCCTGCCGGCCTCGATGCTCGGCTTCACCGCGCTGGCGGTCTCGATCCAGCCCGGCCTGGCCGGCATCCTCAACCCGGGGCCGCACGGCTTCTCGGAGGTGCTCTACGCCTACACCTCCGGCACCGCCAACAACGGCTCGGCCTTCGGCGGGCTGACCGCGACCTCGCTGTTCTACACGGTGACCCTCGGCTTCGCGATGCTGATCGGCCGCTTCCTGATGATCGTGCCGATGCTGGCGATCGCCGGGTCGCTGGCGGCCAAGCGCAGCCTGCCGCCGTCCTCCGGCACCTTCCCGACCACCGGACCGCTGTTCGTCGGCCTCTTGATCGGTGTGGTGCTGATCATGGGCGGCCTGACCTTCTTCCCGGCCCTGGCGCTGGGCCCGGTGGCCGAACACCTCGCCGGCGCCGCCGGCACCCTGTTCTGATCGGATCCGTCCGTCATGAAATCCTCGAATACCCCGGCGTCGCTGTTCGACGCCAAGATCATGGGCCCGGCCGCGATCGACGCGGTGCGCAAGCTCGACCCGCGCGTGATGTGGCGCAGCCCGGTGATGTTCGTGGTCGAGACCGTCGCGGCCCTGACCACGGTGCTGCTGCTGCGCGACATCGCCACCGGCGCGGCCGGCATCGGCTTCACCATCCAGATCGTGCTCTGGCTCTGGTTCACCGTGCTGTTCGCCAACTTCGCCGAGGCGGTGGCCGAGGGCCGCGGCAAGGCGCAGGCCGAGAGCCTGCGCCGCACCCGGACCGACACCGTGGCCAAGCGCCTGCGCGACGCGGCCGGGCACGACACCGAGCCGGTGCCGGCGCTGTCGCTGCGCCAGGGCGACCTGGTCCTGGTCGAGGCCGGCGACCTGATCCCGTCGGACGGCGAGGTGATCGAGGGCATCGCCTCGGTCGACGAAAGCGCGATCACCGGCGAATCCGCCCCGGTGATCCGCGAATCCGGCGGCGACCGGTCGGCCGTCACCGGCGGCACCCGCGTGCTGTCGGACTGGGTCAAGGTGCGCATCACCGCGGCCCAGGGGTCGACCTTCCTCGACCGCATGATCTCCCTGGTCGAGGGCGCGCAGCGGCAGAAGACGCCGAACGAGATCGCGCTGAACATCCTCCTGGCCGGCCTGTCGATCATCTTCGTCTTCGCCACGGTCACCATCCCCAGCTTCGCCGCCTATGCCGGCGGGTCGATCCCGGTGGTGGTGCTGGTGGCGCTGTTCGTCACCCTGATCCCGACCACGATCGGCGCGCTCCTGTCCGCCATCGGCATCGCCGGCATGGACCGGCTGGTGCGCTTCAACGTGCTGGCGATGTCCGGCCGCGCGGTCGAGGCGGCGGGCGACGTCGACACGCTGCTGCTCGACAAGACCGGCACCATCACCCTCGGCAACCGCCTGGCCACCGAGTTCGTGCCGCTGCCCGGCGTCACCGACGCCGAGCTGGCGGACGCCGCCCAGCTCTCCTCGCTCAGCGACGAGACGCCGGAAGGCCGCTCGGTCGTGGTGCTGGCCAAGGAGAAGTACGGGCTGCGCGCCCGCGAGGTCGGCCGCATGCACGCCCAGTTCGTGCCCTTCACCGCCCAGACGCGGATGAGCGGCGTCGATTTCGACGGCTCGGTCATCCGCAAGGGCGCGGTCGACGCCGTCATCGCCCATGTCCGCGAGATGGCCGGCAACCCGCGCCTGGCGATGCCGGCGGCGCTGGAGCAGATCACCGAGCGCATCGCCAAGGCCGGCGGCACGCCGCTGGCGGTGGCCAAGGACGGCAGGCCGCTCGGCGTCATCCACCTGAAGGACGTGGTCAAGGGCGGCATCCGCGAGCGCTTCGCCGAACTGCGGCGGATGGGCATCCGCACCGTCATGATCACCGGCGACAACCCGCTGACCGCCGCGGCGATCGCGGCCGAGGCGGGGGTCGACGACTTCCTGGCCCAGGCGACGCCGGAGGCCAAGCTGGCGCTGATCCGAGAGGAGCAGGGCAAGGGCCGGCTGGTCGCCATGTGCGGCGACGGCACCAACGACGCGCCGGCGCTCGCACAAGCTGACGTCGGCGTGGCGATGCAGACCGGCACGGTGGCGGCGCGCGAGGCCGGCAACATGGTCGACCTGGACAGCGACCCGACCAAGCTGATCGAGGTGGTGGGCATCGGCAAGCAGCTGCTGATCACCCGCGGCGCCTTGACCACCTTTTCGATCGCCAACGACGTGGCCAAGTACTTCGCCATCATCCCGGCGATGTTCCTGGCCTTCTACCCGCAGCTCGGCGTGCTCAACGTCATGGACCTGCATTCGCCGCAGAGCGCGATCCTGTCGGCGATCATCTTCAACGCGCTGATCATCATCGCGCTGATCCCGCTGGCGCTGCGCGGCGTCCGCTACCGGGCGCTCAGCGCGGCCGCGCTGCTGCGGCGCAACCTTCTGATCTACGGCCTGGGCGGCATCATCGTCCCGTTCATCGGGATCAAGGCGATCGACCTGATCGTCACCGCCCTCGGCCTGGCGTGAGGCCAACATGCTGAACCAGATCCGACCCGCCATCGTGATGGTCGTCCTGCTGACGATCCTCACCGGCATCGCCTATCCCTTCGCCATGACCGGCATCACCCAGGGGCTGCTGCCCGGCCAAGCCAATGGCAGCCTGATCAAGCGCGACGACGGCACCGTCATCGGCTCGTCCCTGATCGGCCAGAACTTCACCAGCGAGACGTACTTCCACGGCCGGATCTCGGCGACCTCCGGCGCCGACCCGAACGACCCGAGCACGTCGATCGCCATGCCCTACAACGCCGCCAACTCGGCCGGCTCCAACCTCGGCCCGACCGCCCGAGCGCTGTCCGACCGGGTCAAGGGCGACGTCGACGCGCTGGCGGCGCAGGGCATCAGGAACCCGCCGGCCGACATGGTCACCAGCTCGGCCTCGGGCCTCGATCCCGACATCAGCCCGGCCAATGCCGAGCTGCAGGTCGCCCGCGTCGCCGCCGCCCGCAACCTGCCGGCGGACCAGGTGCGGAAGCTGGTGCAGGACGCGACCTCCGGCCGGCTGCTGGGCCTGATCGGCGAGCCGCGGGTCAATGTCCTGCAGCTCAACATGGCGCTGGACGGGCTGAAGGCCCCGTAGTCATTCTGGCTCCATGTCACTGACCGATCGGTCCGACGACGATCATCGTCCCTCGCCGGAGGCTCTGCTCGAGGCGGTCGCGAAAACCCGCGGCCGCCTCAAGATCTTCCTCGGGGCGGCGCCCGGCGTCGGCAAGACCTATGAGATGCTGTCCCAGGGCGCCGCGCGGCGGCGCGACGGGCTGGACGTCGTCATCGGCGTGGTCGAGACCCATGGCCGGGCGGAGACCCAGGCGCTGGTCGGCGGCTTTGAGATCATCCCCCGCCGCCGCGCCGAGCATCGCGGCCGGACGTTGGAGGAGATGGACCTCGACGCCATCCTGGCGCGCCGGCCGGCCCTGGTGCTGGTCGACGAGCTGGCCCACACCAACGCCCCCGGCAGCCGGCACGACAAGCGCTACCAGGATGTCGAGGAGATCCTGGCCGCCGGCATCGACGTCTGGACCACGCTGAACATCCAGCATGTCGAGAGCCTGAACGACGTCGTCGCCCAGATCACCCGCATCCGGGTGCGCGAGACGGTGCCGGATTCCTGGATCGACGGCGCCGACGAGATCGAGCTGATCGACCTGACGCCGGAGGACCTGCAGAAGCGGCTGGCCGAGGGCAAGGTCTATATCCGCGACCAGGCGCGGCGCGCGGTCGACCATTTCTTCAAGCCCGGCAACCTGACGGCGCTGCGCGAGCTGGCGCTGCGCCGCACCGCCCAGCGGGTCGACGACCAGATGCTGGGCTATATGCGGGCCCATGCCATCACCGGCCCCTGGGCCGCCGGCGACCGCATCATGGTCTGCGTCAGCGAGGCGCCGAACAGCGAGGCGCTGGTGCGCTACGCCCGGCGCGTGGCAGACCGGCTGGGGGCGCGCTGGACCGCCGTCTACATCGAAGGATCGCGCCACCACCGGCTGGGCGAGGCCGAGCGCGACCGCATCGCCCGCGCCCTGCTGCTGGCGGAGAAGCTGGGCGGCGAGACCGTCACCCTCCCGGCCAACGACATCGTCGCCGAGCTCCTGACCTATGCTCGGCGCAACAACATCACCCAGATCGTCATCGGCAAGTCCGACCGGTCGCGCTGGTTCGAGATGCTGCACGGCTCGGTGGTGCACGAGCTGGTGCGCAAGGCCGGCTCGATCTCGGTCCATGTCATGGCGGGCGAGGAGAGCGAGGCCCGGCCCGGCGAGGAGCGGATCCAGACCCGCCCGGCCGATGCCGGCCCGGACCTGCGGCCCTATCTGGTCGCCGCGATCGGCGTCGCGGCCACGACCGCCGCCGCCCATCTCGTCGCCTTCGTCGCCACCACCAACAGCATCGCGCTGGTGTTCCTGATCCCGGTGCTGTTCTGCGCCGCGCGCTACGGGCTGGGGCCGTCGATCTTCGCCTCGCTGCTCAGCGTGCTCGCGGTCAACTTCTTCTTCCTCGAACCGCTGTACAGCCTGGTCATCGCCGACCCGTCGAACGTCACCACGCTGGTGTTCTTCCTGGTCGTCGCCGTCGTCACCTCGAACCTGCAGAGCCGGGCGCGGCTGCAGGCCCGGGCGGCCGCCGCGCGCGCCCGGGCGACGGCCGAGCTCTACGGGTTCAGCCGCAAGCTGGCGGCGATCGCCTCGGCCGACGACCTGCTCTGGGCCGCCGCCTACCAGATCGCGGCGATGCTGAAGCTGCGCGTCGTCATCCTGATGCCGCAGGACGGCTCGCTGCAGGTGGTGGCGGGATATCCGCCCGAGGACCGGATCGACGAGCCGGAGCGGGCGGCGGCGCAGTGGAGCTGGGCCAATGACCGGCCGGCGGGGCGCGGGGCGGATACGCTGCCGGGCGGCAAATGGCTGTTCCTGCCCTGGCGCACCGCCTCCGGCCAGATCGGCGTGATCGGCATCGACCGCGACCAGCCGGGGCCGCTGCTCAGCCCCGACGATCAGCGCCTCTTGGATTCGCTGATGGACCAGGCGGCGGTGGCGATCGAGCGGGTGCGCCTGGCCAAGGATGTCGACGAGGTCCGCGTGGTGGCGGAGACCGAGCGGCTGCGCGCCGCCCTGCTGACCTCGATCAGCCACGACCTGCGCACGCCGCTGGCCTCGATCATCGGCGGCATCTCCAGCCTGCGCCGCCACGATGCGGCGCTGGACCCCGTGGCCCGGGCCGAGCTGATGGAGACGGTGGAGGACGAGGCCGAGCGGCTGAACCGCTTCGTCGGCAATCTGCTCGACATGACCCGGCTCGAATCCGGCGTGCTGCAGCCGAAGCTGGAGGCGACCGAGGTGGCGGATGTGGTCGGCGCGGCGGCGGAACGCTGCGCCGCCCTGGTCGCCCGGCACCGGCTGGTGCTGGAGATCGCGCCGGGCCTGCCGCTGTACCTGCTCGACCCGATCCTCTTGGAGCAGGTGCTGGTCAACCTGATCGACAACGCTGCCAAATACGCCCCGGCCGGCACCGCCGTCACCGTCTCGGCGCGGGAGGAGAAGGGGCTGGCGATCCGCGTGCTCGACGAAGGCGACGGCATCCCGGAGGACAAGCTGGAGGCGATCTTCGACAAGTTCCACCGCATCCAGCAGGGCGACAGTGCCCAAGCGGGCACCGGCCTTGGCCTCGCCATCTGCCGCGGCTTCGTCGAGACCATGGGCGGACGGATCACGGCCGGCAACCGGGGCGACCGGCGCGGCGCCGTGTTCACCGTCGCCTTCCCGCCCGACCTCGCCGCCCCGGCCCTGCCGGGCACCTCGCTGGGGGTGTGATGCGCCAGATTCCAGTCGTAGGTTGGGTTCGCGGGAGCGAACCCAACATTGTGCAGCCCGGGCCATTGTCGGGTTCGCAAGGGCGAACCCAACCTACGAGGGTGTGAGCATGTCGAACACGACACAGGCCACCCCGCGCATCCTGATCATCGACGACGAGCCGCAGATCCGCCGCTTCCTCAAGATCAGCCTGGCGGCCGACGGCTATGCCACGATCGAGGCGGCGAACGGCGCCGAGGGGCTGGAGCGGGTGATGCAGGACCGGCCCGACCTGGTGATCCTCGATCTCGGCCTGCCCGACATCGACGGCCAGCAGGTGCTGAGCCGGATCCGCGAGCTGTCGGCGGTGCCGGTGATCGTGCTGTCGGTCCGCGCCGGCGAGGCGGAGAAGGTGGAGGCGCTGGACCGCGGCGCCAACGACTACGTCACCAAGCCCTTCGGCATCGCCGAGCTGACCGCCCGGCTGCGCGCCGCCCTGCGCCGCGGCGGGGCGGAGGAGGGGGCGGCCGAGGCGGTGATCGAGGCCGGGCCGCTGACGGTCGACGTGCCGCACCGCCGGGTGCGGTTCGAGGGGCGGGAGATCCGGCTGTCGAAGAAGGAGTTCGAGATCCTGCGCCTCTTGGCCGCCCATCACGGCCGGGTGGTGACGCACCAGAAGATCCTGCGCGAGGTCTGGGGACCGGCGCATATCGACGCGATGCAGTATCTGCGCGTCTATGTCGGCCAGCTGCGCCAGAAGCTGGGCGACGACCCGGCCCGGCCGCGGCTGATCGCGACCGAGGCCGGGGTCGGCTACCGGCTGGTGGTCGAGGGGTAGGACAGCGCCGCTGACACGGGCTCCTGCCGGCCCGCCGGCCGCGCGCGACCGACGCGCAGCGCCGTGCCGCCGGCCAGCGTCGGCGACCGGACGGCGTTGGCGCCCGAGAACAGCGCGCCCCAGCCCGGCTCCGGCTTCGCCATGGGGCGTCTCCTCGGTCCGCCGGTTCGGTGGTGGTTATTCCAAGTAATTTCTTATTTTATCACCGGGATTGTCAGAGACAAATCAGGCCGTCGCTTGGCAAACCGAAGCGGAATGCGGCCGTACGCCCGATTCGGTTTTGCAGGACTCTTTGTTTCATTCCGTCCGGCGCGCCATCGATCCTCATGGATTCTTAAATTGATTTCACGTCCCGTGGGCAATCTCATGTAATTCGTGAAGACAGTTCTATTTCAGATTAAAAATTTTCCTAAAATATAATCGATTTCCGGAATTAATATTGCGAATCGCCGAACCGTTTTTCACAAACAGCCGGCTCCCGCGTCGATCCCTCCGAATTCCAGGCCCTAGGCCTCTGGAGATTTCAGGAGGAGATATGACCGACCGTGACGTCGTGTCGCCGGACGGAATGGGCGCGGCCGCCCCGGATATTTGGGATAGTTGGATTAGCAATACGACCATTCTTCGCCGACGCGCCATCCGATTGACCAATGGCAATATCGATGACGCAGAGGAAATATTGTCCTCGACCATCATCAAGACCGTCAGCCATGTCCGTCGAAACCACACAGTCATTCGCGAACCGCGGGCATTCTTTATGTTCGCCCTGAACAATGAATTCATCAGCCATTGCCGGCGCCGCCGGAATGAGCGGCAGATCCACGATTTTCATGTCGATGTCTATGCCGATCATTTCGACCAGCCGGCGCATGACGGGCCCGATCCGGAGCAGCTGCTGCCGCTGCAGGAGACGCTGAAGGCGGTGCTCGCGGCGGTCGAAGTCCTGTCGCCCTCCTATCGAATCCTGTTCCGCATGCGCTTCTGCGAGGAGCGGTCCTACAAGGACATCGCCGAATCCTTGAACATCTCGCAGCCGCTGGCGCGCAAGCGCGTGCAGTTCCTGCGCGAACGGCTGCGCGACGCGGCGGCGGAGGTGCATCGGCGCGCCCCCCGGAAAAATGGTTCACACCGGGCAAGGCCGGACGTCTCTAAGGGCAAGGCTTCCACGGCGAGAACGGCAGGGCACGACCATGGCTGACACCGTCAATCCCCAGATCACCGATGCGGTCACCCAGACCAATGTGAAGGTGGTGGCAGAGGCGCCGGCCCAGGCCATCGCCGCGCTGTACCAGGTGGTCAGCCACGCCTCCGGCCTGTCGGTCCAGAACGCGGTGCAGAGCCAGCAGGCGATGAACCAGATCACCACGGCCATCGTCTCCAAGGCCTGCCAGCTGATCATGGACGTGGCGGCGAAGGCGTAGGCGGGAGGCCGGACCATGCCGCTGAACCCCTTCCGCTCCCGCCCCGGGCCCCAGCCGCAGGCCGCCGGGGCCGCCGCGCCCGAGGCGCAGCCGGACGCCGCGCCGGCCCCGCCGCCGCCATCGCCTCCCGCGGCCCCGTCACCGCCGCCCCCGCCGGTCTCGACCGCGGCGCTGAACCAGCAGATCGTCCAGGCGGTGGGCTTTGCCAACCAGCAGAACGCCGCGGCGCTGCCGCAGCTGGTGCAAGGCCCGCCCGAGGTGATGGTGACCGAGGCGGCCGGCCTCGCGGTGCAGGACGCCACCAGCTACATGAACGGGATCATGCAGATCGCGCTCGCGGTCCAGGCCGTGGCCGCGAAGAAGATGGCCGAGAATCCCGAGGCGGCGGCGACCGAGGCGCCCGTCCTGGCGGCGGCGCAGGCCATGGTCGCCGCCGCCGTCGGGGTGCTCGGCACGGTCAGCAGCACCGCCGGCACCGGCGCCCAGACCTTCATCGGCGACCTGTCCTAGCGCCCCGGACGCGTCCGCGCCGGGCTCACAGCACAAGGAACTCTGCGATGACGACCTTCGGAGCCTATCTGTGGGGCAGCGGCCTGCCCGGCGACCGCACCTACGCGCTGGCGATCCCGGAGCTGAGCTACCCCACCTACAAGGCCGACCTGACCGACGCCAAGGACTTCTACCTGTACAGCGTCGATGTCGCCGATGCGAAGATCAACGGCACCACCAACGCCTGGATCCCGCCCCGCGCGCCGAAGGACGACCTCTATCTGCTGCCCGCCGCGCTGAGCTACCTGGCCGCCGCGGCGAAGGAGGCCGGGCATGTGATCATCGACGTGGCGGTTCCGATCTGGAACTCGATCGCCTATGAATCCCTGCCGTTCCTCTACATCAACAACGACAAGATGATGCTGCAGCGCAAGTCGTCGCGGCGGATCCAGCTCGTGGCCGGCGGTACGAGGCCCGGCACCTTCGACCTGAGCCTGGACCTGCGCAGCGGCGACAGCGAGATCGGCAAGTCCGGCGTGTTCCGGATCACCGAAAGCACCGCGATCCGCGACTACGCCTACCTGCAGCCGGCCTTCGTCCACCAGATCCAGGTGCAGCGCGATTTCGTCGACTTCATCGACCGGATCTTCGTCGCCAACGTCTTCGGGAACGTCAAGTCGTTCGGTGAGAAGTACCGCGACGTGTTCGGCGACAAGGATCTCGGCGATCAGGATTCCGCCATGCGCCAGGTGCTGGCGCTGCTGGCCGATCAATGGGACAGGGGGCACCAGACACGCGGCTACAACATCGCTGCGGCGCTGGCGATCCAGACCCCGGCGAAGCTCCAGCTGGCGCTGCTGGTGCTGAACGAGAAGAAGCGCAGCCGGATCGCCCATGCCGAGACGCGGGTGGTCTCGTTCATGAATGTCGTCTGCCGCGCGGGCGATTGGGCGCCGGACAGCTCCGTGGTCCAGTACATCAGCGCGCTGACAAAGTCCGATCGGCCGGACACGCCGACGGTCGAGCCGGCAGAGGTGCTGGGCATCCGCACGCGCTTCCTGGCCCAGGAGCAGGACGCCTCGAGCCTGATGTTCTTGAGCTCCTTCCAGCCCTGCTACATGTGCCGGGCGGAGCCGGACGGCGCCGTCATCGACAGGATCTCGGCCGTGAACGGCACCGCTGTCGCGCCGGACGGCCGCACCCTGCGGTCGTCCTTCGGCGGGACGTATCTGAGCCGGATGGAAGATCTCTACTACTTCGACATGGATTCCAACATCTTCTATCCGCGGGTGGTCGTCGACGAGGTCGCCACCGGCGATGCGACGGTGCTGCGGAACCTGGTGCAGGTCGCGGCGGCCGGCTTCGTGTCGCCCCAGGGGCAGCCGGTCTTCGGGCCGGTGGCGATCGGCAATGCCAAGGAGGATTACGCTAGCGACGCGGCCCGGCGTCGCATCGCCAACAGCAGCTTCCTGCCGGTCGTCCAGGACGGCTCCCTCAGCTTCGTGCCGGACCGGAAGGTGAGCTACGAGGGGCTTCAGCCCGGCGAGACGCAGCCCATCGGCATGCGGACGATGCTGGCTCGGACCAACCTCTCGGCCGGGATCCGCGCGAACGCGTCCCTTACGGCCGCGCCCGAACCGGCCGTCGGTTCGGGCGGTTCGGGCGCGGTGCCCGCCCTTGCTCCGCTCGGCTCGGCCTCGATGCCCGTTGCCCCGGCCGATGCGGCCCCGGAGCCCACCGCCGATGCGCCCCCGGCGCCCGACGGCGGGACCCCGGCCGAGCCCGGCCGGGAGCGGGCACCCGGCCTCACCGACGACCAGATCAGGGCCCTCCAGCGGGCGGCCGTGCTGCTGGGTACGCTCGGCCGCAGCTGACCGCCGCCGCCATCCGGGCCAAGCGAAAGGACATCCGATGGACCGCGACGTCGACTACATCCGCGAGGAGCTGGACGTGGTGCTGGCCAATTATCTGCGGCAATGGGCCTCGGCGCTGACCGATGCCGAGCGGCCGCGCGCCGGAACCGGATGGTACCCGCCCCTGGTGCAGCACCTGACACGGGCGCAGTCCGCTCTGCGCCTCGCCGCCGACGTGGTCGCGGTGGAAAGCGGCGCTGTGGCCGCCGAAGGCGCCGGCGCCGCGATCCCCTGCTGCGAGCAATGCGGCCGGCCGTTTCCGGCCGGCGAGGCCGACGAGTTCTTCCGGGGTGAGGAGAGATGCGATGACCGATGCAAAGGGCGATTCCGGGGCCGCCGGCGCTGACGCCCCCCGCGAGGCCGCCACCGGGGCGGCCACCGGGGCGGACGGCCTGCTGGCCCGCCTGGTCCGGTCCGGGGCCGAGGTCGACTCGGCCCAGGCGGATTACGGCGGGCTTCGCCGTTTCCTGCCCGGCCTGCTGGCCCGCGCGGCCGGCACCACCGAACGCCAGAAGGAGGTGGCGGCCGAGACCCGGGAGGATCTCGCCGCCACCCGGCAGGTGATCGAGGCGATCACCGCCACCGCCCGCCGGCTGACCCGGTCGCTGGCGGATGAGAACGACGCCCTGGTCGCCCTGTTCAGCGACCCGGGCGCGCTGGAGGCGATCGCCCGCTCCGGCGGCGGCGTCCTGTCGCAGCTGCAGGCGGCCGCCCCGCCGGCACCCGCCCAGGCCGCCGAGCCTGCGGCTGCGGCTGTGCCGGCCCTGCTGTCGCCGAAGCAGCAGTTCCTGCTGCCGCAGATCACCGAGGCCCTGCGCCGGGTGATCGAACGCGAGGTCGAGCGGCGCGTGGACGAGCGGCTGGCGCCGCTGCGGGCGCAGCTGACCGGGATCGTCAACAGCGCGAGGGCGGCGCCGCAGCCGCCGGCCGAGCCGCGCGGCCGGCCGATGCGGTGACCGGGTCCGCGAATACTTTCTCGGGCCGGTTTCACAACCGCCCGGCCCCGGCGTCCTTTCCTATGCGTGGAGGCGTCGCCTTCGCGAGGTCAACCCGAGGAGTATGGACATGGCAGATCCCGTCACCGTCAATCCCATGGTCACCGACGCCGTCACCCAGTCCAACGTCAAGGTCGTGGGCGAAGCCCCGGCCATGGCGATGGGCACGCTGTTCCAGACCATGGCGCATTCGACCGGCATCCTGTTCGAGAACGCGGTCGCGCAGCAGCAGCAGCAGAACACGCTGGCCCAGGCGGCCGTGAACCAGGGCGTGATGCAGATCTACAGCATGGACACGATGGCCGGCGCCGGCGCCACCGAGAAGGTCGGTCAGAGCGGCGTCGCCGACAACCTGACCTCGCTGCTGACCGTGCTGCAGTCGCTGGGCGGCGGCGGCCGCTGACCGGCACTCAGGGTCGCCGGCACGGACCGGCGTCACCGGCTCCCTCCCGGTCCTCGGGAGGGAGCCTTTTTCATGGCTCAGCGCTGGTCCTGGTCCAGCCAGCGGGGCCGGGTCTTCTCGCCGATCATGCAGTCGGTGCCGCCGGCCTGGGCCGGGACGAAGGCGACGGGGACCGCCTCCGGAGCCTTGCCGGCGATCTCCAGCACCAGCTTGCGCCGGATCGCGTCGGCGAATTGCGCCGTGCTGCGCACCGGCACGGTGAAGGCGCCGGGACCGCCGATCACGCAGTCGCGGTAATAGGCGTCGAGCATCTCCGGCTCCGGCAGGCCGCCGAAGCCGCCGCGCTTCAGGATGATCGGCAGGCCGTTGATGGTGATGCCCTTCGCCAGCGCCATCTCGCGCGGGCCGGCCACCGGCCAGCCGGCGTTGTTCGGCCCGTCGCCGGAGATGTCGATGGTGCGGCGGAGACCCTCGAAGCCGTTGTTGTCGAACAGCCCGGCGGAGAACAGGAGCGCGCCGGAGATCGAGGTGCCCCGCCGCATCACCGTGCCGAAGGTCTCGGACAGGTCGGCCGCCGCCGTGCGCGCCGCCGCGGCGCCGTCGATCAGCCGCCAGGGCAGGATCACGGCCTGGGAATTGGCGCCGGCCCATTCGACATAGGTGATGGCGATGCGGCCGTGGACGCCGGAGGTGATGGCGTCGATCACCTCGGGATGGGTGAGGGCGCCGACATAGCCGTCGCGCTGCAGCGCCTGCTCGTCGTCGTCCATCGAGCGCGAGACGTCGACCGCGAGCACCAGCTCGAGATCGACCGGCTGGTCCTGGGCCGCCGCGGGCGCCGTGGGCAGGAGCAGGGTGAAGACCAGGCCGAATCCGACGATGCCGAAGCGCATTTCGCCCCCCAATGCCAGCCGCCGAGATGATTTCGATGTGGGAACGAAACGGGCCGCTGTCACCTCCGCCGGTCGGCTGTTTTTCATCGGCGGCTTGCAAACCGGGCGCGATTGCCCCATATGAAGGTCCGAGATCGGTTTCGACACGATCCGCGCCGCCGTTCCGATGAACGCGCCCGGATCCCCCTCCCAACCATGATCCGAGCGATGAGGCAGGCATTCCGCCTGTCGATCGTGCTTTGCGCCGCGACAGGCGGGCCGATGGTCCGTGCCTCGCGGCTTCAAGCGATATTGACTGCAACGAGGCCCCAAGGGCCCGAACCGTAAAGACTCAGAAGATGAAGACCGTACAGACCATGCCCCGCCGTCGGCGTCGTCCGACGCCGCGGCTGGCAACCACCCCGCTGCGGCAGCCGGCGCACAAGGCAGAGCTGTCCCGCGCCGAGATTCGTCGAATCGTTCTCGACATTCTCGGCTGAAAGGCGTAACCCCGCCCGATCTTTCAGTGAAAGGCCTTTGCCCGATGCAGGTGCTCGTCCGCGACAACAACATCGACCAGGCGCTGCGCGTCCTCAAGAAGCGTATGCAGCGCGAAGGCATCTTTCGCGAGATGAAGCAGCGTCGGAGCTACGAGAAGCCGTCCGAGCGCCGCATCCGCGAGGAAGCCGAAGCCGTCCGCCGCCAGCGCAAGGCGCTGCGCAAGCGGATGCAGATCCAGGGCTACTGATCCGGCGCGCCGGGGCCGTTCGGCTCCGGACCCGATCGGTACGATGGATGATGAGACGAGGGGCCTTCGCCCCTCGTTTTCGATTCCGCCCTCGTCGCGATTCCGGTCGCGCCATCTCCGGCTTGTGTCGCAGGGCGGACTGTGCGGAGATCCCGCCACCGGGGCGCCGCGCCCCTTGCCATCCGGGAGGACGACCGATGGATGTCTCCGCCCTCAGACGCACCCTGGACCAGGATCGGCCGCCCGCGACCCTGTCGCCGCCGCTCGCCGCGCTGTGGTGGGACGCCAAGGGCGACTGGGACCGGGCGCATGGCTGCGTCGATTCCGAGGACGGCGCCGACGCCGCCTGGGCCCATGCCTATCTGCACCGCAAGGAAGGCGACCTCGGCAACGCCGGCTACTGGTACCGCCGCGCCGGCAAGCCGATGTCCTCCGCCAGCCTCGAGCAGGAATGGGCCGAGATCGCGGCGGCGCTGGACTGAGCCGGCGCGATAGGGATCAGCGGATCGGGCGCGGCTTGCCGGCTTCGTCGAGTGCGACGAAGGTGAACTCGGCGGAGGTCACCATCATCCGCTCGCCCAGGCCGGAGCGCAGCACCCAGACCTCGATGCTCAGGGTGATCGAGCTGCGGCCGATCCGCACCACCTCGGTGTAGCAGCAGACGACGTCGCCGACCTTGACCGGATGGATGAAGGCCATGTTGGTGGCGGCGACGGTGACCACCCGGGACCGGGCGTGCTTCATCGCCGTCATCGCCCCGGCTTCGTCCATCATCGACATGATCCAGCCGCCGAAGATGTCGCCGGACGGGTTGGCATGCGCCGGCATCGCCAGGGTGCGGGCGGCAAGCTCCCCGCGCGGCGCGGTCTCGTCCGGCGCCGGGGGGACGGCCAGGTAGTCGGCTTCAGGCATGGTATAGGGCCACATCATGGACCTCGCGGGTGATGCGGCGTTTCCTTCCGGTCGCTCAGGTCATGTTGCGGTGCAACATAACACGCGCCCGGTTAGATGGGGCGCGAATGTTGCATTGCAACATGCCGCCGCATCAGCCGGTCATCAGCGTGTGCACATGGGCGGCGGCGGAGAGGGCCAGGGCGCGCAGGTCGTAGCCGCCCTCGAGGGTCGAGACGACGCGGCCGTCGCAATGCCGGTCGGCCAGGCGCATCAGCTCCTGCGTCGCCCAGGCGAAATCGCCCTCGTTGAGCTCGAGATGGGCCAGCGGGTCGCGGGCATGGGCGTCGAAGCCGGCCGAGATCAGCAGCAGCTCCGGCGCGAAACCGTCGACCGCCGGCAGCACGATCCGCTCCATCGCCCGGCGGAACTCGACGCCGCCGGACATCGGCGGCAGCGGCGCGTTGAGGATGTTGCCGGCGATGCCGGTCTCGTCCTCCGACCCGGTGCCGGGGTAGAGCGGCGACTGGTGGGTCGAGGCGTAGAACAGGTCGGGCTCGGACCAGAAGATGTCCTGGGTGCCGTTGCCGTGATGGACATCGAAATCGACCACCGCGATCCGGCCAAGCCCATGCGCCAGCCGGGCATGCATGGCGGCGACGGCGACGCTGTTGAACAGGCAGAAGCCCATGGCCCGTGCGGTCTCGGCATGGTGGCCGGGCGGCCGCACGGCGCAGAAGGCGTTGCGCGCCTCGCCCGCCAGCACCGCGTCGACGGCGGCGCAGCCGGCGCCCGCGGCGCGCAGCGCGGCGGCGCCCGACCCCGGCGACAGCACGGTGTCGGCGTCGATCGGCTGCAGCCCCTCGGAGGGAACGGCGGCCAGCAGGCGGCGGACGAAGCCCTCGGGATGGGCGCGGGCGATCTGCTCGATCGTCGCCTCCGGCGCCTCGCGCCGCTGCAGCAGGGCGAAGTTCTCATCCTCCAGCGCCGTCAGCACCGCCCGCAGCCGGTCCGGCCGCTCGGGATGGCCGGGGCCGGTGTCGTGGCCGATGCAGGCCGGGTGGGTGAAGAGCAGCGTGTCCATGCCGATGCCTTATCCAGCCTTGCGGATGCTGTAGCGGGTGACGCCGTCGGCCTCGTCGGCCACCGCGACCAGGACATGGCCGGTGGCGTCGCAGAAGGCCGGGAAGTCCTTGCGCGCGGCGGCGTCGGTGGCCAGCACGTCCAGCACCTGGCCCGGCGCCAGACCCTGCAGCGCCTTGCGCGCCTTCAGGACCGGCATCGGGCAGATCAGGTCGCGCGCGTCGAGGTCGAGGTCAGCCATGATCGGAGCCTAGCGCGGGCGGCGGCCGCGGCCAATGGTTCCGGCCTCAGCTTTCCGCCAGGCGGAAGGCGGCCATCACGGCCAGGGCCCAGCCCAGGATCAGAGCCACGCCGCCGATCGGCGTGATGGCGCCGAACCAGCGCGGCGCGCCGAAGGCCATCAGATACAGCGTGCCGGAGAAGATCGCGGCGCCGGCCAGGAAGGCCCAGCCGGCCCAGCGCAGCGGCCCCGCCGCCCCCAGCAGGGCCAGGGCCAGCAGGGCGGCGGCATGGACCAGCTGGTACTGCGCCCCGGTGTGCACCCAGCCCAGCCGCTCCGGCGCCGCCGCGGCCATGCCGTGCGCGGCGAAGGCGCCCATCGCCACCGCCACCATGCCGTGCAGCCCGGCCCCGATCAGAAGCACCCGGTCGATCATTCCCCACCTCCCGCGACTCGTCTCGTGGACACCATAGCCGCGGCAGGCCCCCCTTCACATGACCCTGGCGTCACATGACCGTGAAGCCGCGGACGAAGGGGTCGCGGTCGTCCAGGAAGATGGTGTTGTAGCCGGTCAGCCAGGCCTGGCCGGCGATCGACGGGATGATCGCGTCATACGGTCCCACCTTGGCGGTGCCCTCGACCCGGCCGTGGAACAGGCTGCCGATGATGCTCTCATGCACGAAGGCGTCGCCGGTCTTGAGCTCGCCGCGCGCCGCCAGCTGGGCCATGCGGGCCGAGGTGCCGGTGCCGCAGGGCGACCGGTCGATCGCCTTCTCGCCGTAGAACACGGCGTTGCGCGCATGGGCCTCCGGGTGCTTCGGCCGGCCGGTCCACTGCACATGGCGCAGGCCGCGGATGGTCGGGTCCTCCGGATGCACCATGTCGAAGCGCTCGTTCACCACCCGGCGGACGATCGGCGACAGGCGCTGGATCTCGCCGGCCGACAGGTCCTCCAGGTCGGCATAGCCCGGCTGCGGCTCGATGATGGCGTAGAAGTTGCCGCCATAGGCGATGTCGGCCACCAGCGGGCCGAAGCCCGGCACCTCGAACTCCAGCTTCTCCTTATAGAGGAAGGAGGGGACGTTGCGGATGCGCACCGAGGTGACGTGGCCGGCCGCGTCCTGCTCGTACTCCGCATCGACGATGCCGGCGGGCACCTCCAGCCGCAGCCGGCCCGGCTGTCGCGGCCGCACCAGACCCTCTTCGACCATCACCGTCACCGTGCCGATGGTGCCGTGGCCGCACATCGGCAGGCAGCCGGAGGTCTCGATGAACAGGATGGCGGCGTCGGAATCGTCCCGGGTCGGCGCATAGAGGATCGACCCCGACATCACGTCGTGGCCGCGCGGCTCGAACATCAGCCCGGTGCGGATCCAGTCGTATTCGGCGATGAAGTGCTGGCGCTTCTCGCTCATGGTCGCCCCCTTCAGCGGTGGGGCGCCGCCGGCGACGACGCGGACCGGGTTGCCGCAGGTGTGGGCGTCGATGCAGAAGAAGCTGCTCTTGCTCATGGCGTGCTCACTGGAAGCGTTCGATACCGAAGGCGGCGGGGGCCGGGCTGCCCGACAGCAGGCCGGCGGCGAGGCGGGCGGTGGTGGCCGACAGGGTCAGGCCGAGATGGCCGTGGCCGAAGGCGAAGACGATGCGCTTGTCGCGCGGATGCGGGCCGATCACCGGCAGGCTGTCGGGGGTGGACGGGCGGCGGCCCATCCACTCGGTGCCGCCGGTCTCCGGGATCGCCGGCAGGTAGCGCCGGGCCTTGTGCCGCAGCGCCCGGGCGCGGGCCAGGTTGGCCGGCGCGTCCACGGCCGCCAGCTCCACCGCCCCGCCGATCCGGAGGCCGTCGGAGAGGGGCGAGGCGACGAAGCCGTGATCGGCGAAGACCACCGGCATCGGCAGGCGCAGCGGCGCCTCCGGAATCGTGGTGTTGTAGCCGCGCTCGGTCTCCAGCGGCACCTTCAGGCCGAGGCCGCGCACGATCTCGCGCGACCAGACTCCGGCGGCCACCACCGCCTGGTCGAAAGTCCGGGCGGTGCCGCCGGCCAGCCGGACGGAAACGCCGTCGGCGCCCGGCTCGACCGCGGCCACGGCGCCCGCAACCAGCCGGTCGCCCAGGCCGCGGCGCAGCCCCTGCAGCACGCCGAGCGGGCTGTCGACCATCCAATAGGCCCGGCACAGCACGGCGCGGGCGAAGCCGCCGGTCAGGTCCGGCACCAGGGCCCGGGCTTGGTCCGGCGTCAGCGGCTCGAACTCATGGCCGCCGAGGCGCCGGCGCAGCTCCCATTCCGGCAGGGCGGCGCGGAAGCTGGCCTCGCTGTCGTAGACGTCGATCGCCCCGGTCTGGCGCAGATGGCCCGACAGGCCGGCACGGCGGGCCAGCTCGTGATGGTCGTCGAGGGCGCCGCGCATCAGCCCGCCCAGCGCCGCGGTCGACCGCTCCACCTGCTCCGCCCGGGCCGCGGCCAGGAAGCGCAGCAGCCAGGGGGTCAGCGCCGGCAGGTCGCGCCAGCGCAGGGCGAGGGGGCCCAGCGGGTCCATCAGCCAGCGCGGCACCGATCTCAGGACGCCCGGACGGGCCAGCGGCGTGATCTCGGGGAAGGCCAGCAGGCCGGCATTGCCGGCGGAGGCGTGGCGGTCCTCCGGCCGGCGCTCATAGACCGTGACCTCGTGCCCGTCGGCCGCCAGCCAGGCCGCCGTCGCGCAGCCGATCACGCCGCCGCCGATGATGGCGATGCCGGCCATCTCAGGCCGGAAGCTGAGGCTGGGCCGCCTCGGCCGCGGGGCCGAGGGCGACGTCGCCGGCCACGCCGCTGGCCAAAAAACCCTGGATCTGCCGCACCACCTGCCCGGCATGGGCGCGGGCCAGGCTGTCGGCCCGGTCGGCGTCGCGCTCGGCGATGGCCTGGATGATGGCCTCGTGCTCGGCCACGAACTCGGCCGGCAGGTGGTCGTCGAAGGAGGCGTAGTAGATCCGGTTCAGCCGCCGCCCCTCGTCCAGGAGGCGGCCGAACAGCTCGGTGTAGTAGCGGTTGCGGCCGGCGCGGGCGATCGCCAGGTGGAAGTCGCGGTTGGCATCGGCCATGCCGATCGCGTCGGCGGCCGCCACGGCCTGGCCGAAGGCGCCCTGGTGGGTGCGGATCTCCTCCAGGTCCTTGGCCGTACGGCGCTGCGCGGCCAGCCGGGTGGTGACCCGGTGCATCAGGGTCAGCGCGTCGAAATGGGCGGGCAGGGTGGAGAAGTCGATCGGCGCGACGATGGTGTTGCGGTTCGGCAGGGTGGCGACCAGCCCGTCGGCGGCCAGCCGCACCAGCGCCTCGCGGATCGGCGTGCGCGACAGGCCGAAGCGCTCGGCGATGCGGGTCTCATCGAGGGCCGAGCCGGGGGCCAGCACCAGGTCGAGGATGTCGTGCTTCAGCGCCTCATAGACCTTGGCGACGCCGCCGCCGCGGGGCCGTGCCTCGCCGGCATCCTGCTCCCGTGTCTTCGCCGTCCGCGCCAAGGGCGTGTCCTTCCGTGCCTCTCCGTCAGGCCGGAATGATAGGCCGGTGGAATGCAGTTTGTCGACAAGACCAATGGGCAATCTCACACGCCGGTGATGAGCCAGTGCTTCGCCTCGTAGTCCTCGATCAGGGTGGACAGGACATCGAAGCGGTCGCCGTCCGGCGTGCCAGGCTCTGGTTGGGCCCTGAAGTACCGAGCGATCTCGCCGAGTGCCCGGTTGTAATCATCCTCGGTATGGATCGGGTGGAGGTCCATCATACGGTCCCCGGGATAGTGACCCACTCGCCATCTTGCCGTCATTGCGAGGAGGCGAAGCCGACGAAGCAATCCAAGGGCCACGCCAAACGGCCCTGGATTGCTTCGCTACGCTCGCAATGACGGATCTCTCCAGAGGAGAAGTCAATCTCCAGGAGTGCGTATGTTGTGGCCAGTTCAAGAAAAAGGGCGGCGGAAGAACCGCCGCCCCGAAAGGCTGGGCCACGCGTCGGGCTTGGGACGGACCGGAGCGCAGCCTGGGAGGCGCGTCGGGGAGAGCCCGATTGCCTGGTTCGATATATTCATCTGGATATGTCGATGTCAATGGTCGCGTCGATTCACTGGAGCGGGTGGCGGACGGGCTGGACTGACGCCCACGGCCCCGTGGTGGGAAATAATTCAGGTGGGATCGACGGAAACAGCCGTTCGGCCGTGTAGGATCAAAGCGACCGTGATCCGTTCACGGGCCGTCGATCGCCGGTGCGCCGGATCGACAGGCCCAAGACCTGTCCCGAGACCGGAGGACATCATGGGCTTCCTGACCGAAGAGGAGATCGCCGGGCTGGTGCCGTCGGAGCTGCTGCCGCACCGGACGCCGATCCCGACGCAGATCGTCTCCAGCGACGAATACACGCCGCCGCCGCAGAGCGAGCGGCAGAAGGAGGTCGAAGCGCGCCTCCTGGCCATGGCCGACGAGCTCGGCGGCCGCCGGGGCCTGTCGCGCCGGGCCTTCTTCCAGAGCGCGGCCGGCATGGCGGCCGGCTTCGTGGCGCTGAACGAGACCTTCGGCGCGGTCTTCGACGCGAGCCGAGCCGAGGCCGCCACGCCCGACATGGCGGAAGAGCGCGCGGCCGCGCTGAAGGACCAGTTCATCATGGACATGCACACGCATTTCCTGCGCGACGACACCCGGCTGGAGAATTTCGTCAGATCGCGCGAGGCGGTGGGCAAGGCGGGCTGGAACCCGGCCCTGATCGGCAAGCCGCAGACGCTCGAGGACCTCAAGTTCAACAACTACTTCAAGGAAATCTACCTCGACAGCGACACCAAGGTGGCGCTGATCTCGAGCTCGCCGTCGGAGATTCCGCGCGACTGGTTCCTGACCAACGAGATGATGATCGACGCGCGCGACCGGGTGAACCGGGAGGCCGGGGCGCGCCGCATGTTCGCGCATGCGATCTTCACGCCGGGATGGGACGGCTGGCTGGACCATCTCGAAGGGTCGCTGCAGCGCCGGCCGGAATCGATCAAGGGCTATACGGTCGGCGACAACACCAACAAGGACCAGGCCCGGCACCCCTGGTTCATGGATGACGAGGCCGTCACCTACAAGGCCTACGAGCTGTGCGTGAAATACGGCATCAAGAATGTCTGCGTGCACAAGGGCCTGTTCCCGCGGGCGACGGCCGAGCGCTATCCTCACCTCCTAGCCCACGCCGATGTCCGCGATGTCGGCCGCGCGGCGAAGGACTGGCCGCAGCTGAACTTCGTCATCTATCACGCCGGCTACCGCCATGCCGCCGGGGGGAGAGCCGAGGACGGCTGGCGCGAATTCGCCGAGACCGGCCGGGTCTCCTGGGTCAGCGATCTCGCCGAGATCCCGGAGAAGTTCGGCGTCACCAACGTCTATGCCGATGTCGGCCAGCTCTTCGCGCAGAGCGTCGTGGCCGAGCCGCGGCTGGCGGCGGCGCTGATGGGCATCCTGGGCCGCGGCATGGGCTACGACCGCGTGGTCTGGGGCACCGATGCGGTGTGGACCGGATCGCCGCAATGGCAGATCGAGGCGCTGCGCCGGCTGGAGATCCCCGAGGACATGCAGAGGCAATACGGGTTCAAGCCGCTCGGCGCCGCCGACGGCCCGGTCAAGACCGCGATCTTCGGCGGCACCAATGCCAGGCTCTACGACTTCGACATCGGCCGGCGCAGCGACATCGGTTCCGACCGCGACCGCTTCGCCCTGATCAAGGAGGAGTACGAGAGGAACGGGCCGGCCCGCTCGAATCTGCGCTACGGCTACGTGTCCGGGGCCGTCGACTGGTCGGCCTTCGCCTGACGCCTCACCCGCCCTCGATATCGGCATCGGCCCCGTTCTGGCCGCGCAGGGCGCCGCCGACGGTGTGGCGGTCGAAGGCGACGCTCTTGATCACCGCATGCACCGGCCGGCCCGGCGCCAGCTCCAGCGCCTCGATCGAGCGCCGGGTCAGCCGGGCCAGGAGGCCGTCGCCGGCGCAGTCCAGGCGGATGTCGGCGGTCGGGCCGTCGCCGGGTGCGATCGCCGCCACCGTCGCCGGCAGCACGTTCAGCGCGCTCAGATGGTCCGGCGGGCGGGTCGCCAGCATCACGTCGCGGGCGCGGATGCGGATGCGGACCGTGCTGCCGGGCGGCAGCTCGATCCGCGGCACGGTCAGGAAGCCGGCGGCGACGCGCAGCCGGGTCAGCTGCCAGCGGTCGTCATGGTCCTCGACCGCAGCCTGCAGCACCGCGCCGGCCTCGGCCCGCGGGAACAGGTCGGCCCGGCCCATCACCTCGGCCACCGGCCCGGCGGCCGTCACCCGGCCGTCGGCCAGCACCACCAGGGTGGCGGCCAGCCGCGCCACCTCGCCGATGGCGTGGCTGACATAGACGATCGGGATCCGCGCCTCGTCGCGCAGCCTTTCGACATAGGGCAGGATCTCGGCCTTGCGCGCCTCGTCCAGCGACGCCAGCGGCTCGTCCATCAAGAGCAGGCGCGGGCTGGCCAGCAGCGCCCGGCCGATCGCCACGCGCTGCTTCTCGCCGCCCGACAGCAGCGCCGGCCGGCGATCGAGCAGAGGACCGATGCCCAGCAGCTCGACGACGCGGCCGAACTCGGCGCCGCGCTCGGCCTTCGGCGTGAACCAGCGGCCGTAGAGCAGGTTCTGCCGCACCGTCAGATGCGGGAACAGCCGGCCCTCCTGGAAGACATAGCCGATGCGGCGTCGATGCGGCGGCAGGAAGACGCGGCTCTCGGTGTCGACCAGCGGGCGGCCGTCGACCAGCACCCGCCCATGCTGCGGCCGCACCAGCCCGGCGATGACGTTGACCACCGAGGTCTTGCCGGCGCCGGAGCGGCCGAACAGCGCCGTCAGCCTTCCCTCGCTGCGGAAGCCGATGTCCAGGGCGAAATCGCCCTGGCGGTGGCGGATGTCCACTTCGAGGCTCATGTGGCGTGCACCCGCACCCCGGCGCGCCGGGCCATCAGCTCGGAGGCGAGAAGGGCGGCCATCGAGAGGACGACCGAGACCAGGGTCAGGCGCAGCGCGCCGAGATCGCCGCCCGGCACCTGGGTGAAGGTGTAGATCGCCGAGGGCAGGGTCTGGGTCTGGCCCGGGATGTTGGAGACGAAGGTGATGGTGGCGCCGAACTCGCCCATCGCCTTGGCGAAGGACAGGATCGCGCCGGCGATCACCCCGGGCAGGATCAGCGGCAGGGTGACGGTCAGGAACACCCAGAGGGGCGAGGCGCCCAGCGTGCCGGCCGCGGCCTCCAGCCGGCGGTCCACCGCCTCGATCGACAGGCGGATGGCGCGGACCATCAGCGGGAAGCCCATCACCCCGGCGGCCAGCGCGGCGCCGGTCCAGCGGAAGGAGAAGACGATGCCGACCTGGGCGAGGACGGAACCGATCGGCCCCATCTTGCCGAACAGCAGCAGCAGGATGTAGCCGGTGACGACCGGCGGCAGCACCAGCGGCAGATGGACCACGCCGTTCAGCAGCGACTTGCCCCAGAACCGGCCGCGCGCCAGGGCCAGGGCGACCAGCACGCCGAGCGGCAGGCTGACCGCCATGGCCCAGAGCGAGACCTTCAGGCTCAGCAGGATCGCGGTCAGCTCGTCGGGGGTGAAGTCGAACAATTGCGCTTTCTCAAAGACCGCGGTCCCACGTTGTCATTGCCGGGCTTGACCCGGCAATCCAGGAGCCATCGAGAGCGGTTCTGGCGGCCCTTGGATCCTCGGGTCAAGCCCGAGGATGACAGCTGGAAGCAGGAACCTTCCGTTTACTGCGTCACCACCGTAAAGCCCTGCTTCTCGAACAGCGGCTTGGCGGCTGGCGACTTCAGATACTCGACGAAGGCCTGGGCCTCGGGCTTGTCGCTGCCGGCCAGCACCGCGACCGGGTACAGGATCGGCGGGTGGCTGTCGGCCGGGAAGGTGCCGACGATCTTCACCCCCGGATCGGCCGCGGCGTCGGTCTGGTAGACGATGCCGAGCGGGGCCTCGCCGCGCGACACCAGCGCCAGGGTGGCGCGGACGTTCTCGGCCTGGGCGACCTTGTCCTTGACCGAATTCCACACGCCGAGCGTCTCCAGCGCCGCCTGGCCGTATTTGCCGGCCGGCACGGCCTTGACGTCGGCCATGGCCAGGTGGCCGTCGCCCAGCGCCTCGGCCAGCTCGAAATCCGGCGCGATGGCCAGCTGCACCGCCGAATCCTTCGGCGCCACCAGCACGATGCGGTTGCCCAGCAGGGTCGAGCGCGTCTCCGGCCTGATCAGCTTGCGGTCCGCCAGATAGTTCATCCAGTCGAGATCGGCCGAGATGAAGACGTCGGCCGGCGCCCCGGCCTCGATCTGCTTCGCCAGGGCCGAGCTGGCGGCGTAGGAGATCGTCGCCTTGTGCTCGGATTCGGCCTGCCACTGGGCTTTGACGGCATCCAGCGCGTCCTTCAGGCTGGCGGCGGCGAACACCGTGATGTCCTGCGCCCGGGCGACCGCCGGCGCGCCGAAGACAGTGGCCGCCCCCAGCGCCCCGGCCAGGAGTGCGCCGAGCCAGCCGCGTCGTGTGATCCGCATCGTCCCGTTCCCCGTTTGCGGCCGGGTGTGCCGGCCTGTCGGGCGCGATCTTACAGCGCCGTTATATCCGGGCAAACATTTCGATAAAGGCCGCGGGGCAGGCCGGTCAGGACCGCCGCTTCAGCCCCTGCTCGGCCAGGATCGACCAGAGGTCCTCGGCGCTGTCGGCGAAGCGGAACAGCTGCACGTCGCGGGCGTCGATCATGCCGTGCTCGACCAGCGCGTCGAAGCCGATCACGGCGCGCCAATAGGCCTCGTCGAACAGCACGATCGGCAGGGCCGAGGACTTGCCGGTCTGGCGCAGGGTCAGGAGCTCGAACAGCTCGTCGAAGGTGCCGAAGCCGCCGGGGAACACCACCAGCGCGTTGGCCCGCATCGCCAGGTGCATCTTGCGCATGGCGAAATAGTGGAAGCGGAAGGTCAGCGCCGGGGTGGAGTAGGGGTTCGGCTCCTGCTCGTGCGGCAGGGTGATGTTGTAGCCGATGGTCGGCGCGCCCGCCTCGGCCGCGCCGCGGTTGGCCGCCTCCATGATGCCGGGGCCGCCGCCGGTGGCGATGACGTTGTCGCGCAGGCCGCCCTTGTCCGATACGGCGCCGCCGCGCTCGGACGCGATGCGGCCGAATTCGCGCGCCTGGGCGTACCAGTGGGCATGGCGGCCGGGGCCGTCCTCGGCGACGCGGGCGCTGCCGAAGACGACGATGGTGGAGCGTACGCCCCAGGCCCGCAGCGACTCCTCGGCCTTGGCGTATTCCAGCATCAGGCGCACGCCGCGCATGGAATCGCCGAGCAGGAAGTCCTGGTCGAGTTCCGGCAGGCGGTAGGAGGGCGACGCCATCTGCGCCGCGTTGGAGGGGTCGGGGGCTGGCTTGCTCATCGCCCCTCTAAAGCAGATCCCGGGCCGGCCGGAAAGGGGAGCCTATGCCACACCGGGCGAGCGGCGGCGCGGCGCCCCGCGCCCGGTCAGGCCCAATAGCGCCGATTCAGGCTGATCCGGCGCTTCAGCGGGCGCGGGATCCGGGCCTCGCGGCGGCCGCAGTGATAGGCCGCCAGCTTGACCGCGGTGCGCAGGATGGCCGACGGGATCGCCAGGGGCTGGTGCCGGGCCAGGTGGCGCAGCTCGGACTGCACGAAGCGCTTGCCCTCGCCCTCGGCCTTGCCGAAGCGGTCCAGCAGCCAGGGGGCGCGGGCGTGCATGACGCCGACATCGAAGTAGCGGCGGAACTCCTCGCCGATGCTGTAGCTGTGCGAATGGTGGACCTGGGCCTCGGCGACATAGGCCTTGGCCCAGCCCGACAGCAGCATCCGGCCGGTCACGGCGGCGTCCTCGCCGAAGATGGTGCCGGAGGGAAAGCCGCCGACCATCTCCAGCGCCTGCCGGCGGTAGGCGGCGAAAGAGTTTGAGCAGAAGGTCGCCTTGATCCCGGCACCCACGGCATCCTGCGGGCGCAGGACGGCGCTCTCCGGCGGATAGTTGAACAGCCGGGCATGGGCCTCGATCGCCGCGGCACCGTGGTGCGGCAGCTGCCGGCCGAAGGCGACGCCGACCTCGGGGTCGGCGAAGGCGCCGACGATGCGGGCGATGGTGTCGCCGTCGGCCGGCACCGCGTCCTGGGTCAGGAAGACGATCACCTCGATCCGCGGCGACAGGCGGTTGACGGCGCGCTGGCGGGTGCCGCCATGGTCGAACTGCGACCTCGGGATGACCACGACCTCGGCGCCGCCGGCCCGGAACCGCGCCGTCGTGTCGTCGGTCGAGCTCGAATCGATGACGAGGAAGGTCCCCGGCTGGAACGACTGCGCCTGCAGCGCCGGCAGCAGGGTGTCGAGATGCTTCGCCGCGTTCAGCGTGGGGATGACCAAGGCCACGCGATCCTCGGGAATCGCCGATCCCGCCTCAGGCAAAGCAAAGTCTCCGCCGAAAGGGGTCATGCCCGGCCCGCTCCGTTGTGCAATGCAGCATCATAATGGCAACTTTGCATCTCCATCCAGTTGCAGTCATTCCTAGAGGGAGGTTCAAAAGCTTCCGGCAGTGCCCGGGATAGGCGCGCCAGCAGGATCGATCCCGCACCACTAGCGGATGATCGTGACGGCATGGAGGCGCCGCCGTGATCGGATCGCGGCGGCAAAGCAGCGCACGCCCCGAAATCCCCTGCTGCGGGATGACGAGGCCGCTCCGGCGATCGGCGGCGGCGCGTTCCGCCGCTGCTGGTGGACATGCTCATCTGCTCGATCCCCCGACATGCGGCACCTGCTGCAAGCAAGAAACAAACGCATGGGCAGCAATAATGATCCCTTGGAAATCGCCGGCGGCGGTGCGTGCCGAAACCGCCTGCCCGGGATGGTATCCGCGGAAGATGCGTGTATTTTGATGCGCCTCGTCCATTCAGAGGCCGGCCGGGATGACATCCCGGTCTCGGCGGGCACGCGGACGCCGCGGCGGCGGACCGTCCGGACTAGATCGGAAGAAGGTCATGGATTCCCCGGCTCAGAGTGATCTGCCCGAAGTCGATGTGCTGGTGGCGACCTACAATGGCGAGCAATTCCTGCCCGACCTGCTGGACTCGCTGCTGGCCCAGAGCCACGACAGGATCAACGTCATCGTCGGTGACGACGGCTCCGCGGACGGCACCCGCCAGGTCGTGGAGCGGTATCGGGGCCGGTTCCGATCCCTCGAGGTCCACGACTTCGCCGCGGCGGCCGAGCATGGGGCGCGCGCCAACTTCTCCCGGCTGATGGCCAGGGCGACGGCGTCCTATGTGATGTTCTGCGATCAGGACGACGTCTGGCTGCCGAACAAGGTGGAGCTGACCCTGCGGACGATGCGGTCCCTGGAAGCTTCACATGGCCGGGACAGGCCGATCCTGGTCCATACGGACCTCCGGGTCGTCGACCGGGACCTGAAGCCCGTGGCGGACTCGATGTGGCGCTCGCAGGAGATCCGCCCGGAACGGGCGTCGCTGCGGAAGATGCTGGTCGAGAACAGCGTCACGGGCTGTGCGGCGATGATCAACCGGCCCCTGCTGACCCTGGTCGGCACCATCCCGGACCGGGCGATCATGCACGATTGGTGGACTGCGTTGGTGGCCGCCTGCTTCGGCACGATCGCCCATCTGGATGAGCGGACCATCCTGTACCGCCAGCACGGCGGCAACAGCATCGGCGCCAAGCGCTGGTCCCTCGGCGCCATCTATACGCAGTTCGTCGACGTCGTGGCCGGCGAGGCCGCCATCCGCTCGGTGCAGAAGACGATCGACCAGGCCGCGGCCTTCCATGCCCTCTACGGCGACAGGATGCGTCCGGAGCAGCGCAGCCTGGTGAAGGCCTATTCCGAGATCAAGGCGATGCCGAGCCTCAGCCGGAAGGCGTTCCTGATCCGCAGCGGGCTGATCAAGTCGAAGTGGCAGAAATCCCTGGGCCAGATCCTGGTCACTTGACTGCGGGCAGCGGCGCGCTTCCCGTCGCCCGGCCCTTGAAGACGGCCAGGCACCTGGTCCGCAGCCACAGCCCGTCCTCGCCCCACAGCACCCGGCTGGGCACGGCCAGCACCGCCGCGACGGCCGCCGCGACGGCGACGGCGGCGAGGCCCAGCACTGCCGCCGGGGGCAGGGCCGCGCCGACGGCGAACACGACGGCCCCGGCGACGCCGGCGAAGACCAGCGCCATCAGGCATCCCGGCAGATGCGCCATCAGGAATGCCCCGACGCCCATCCCGGTCAGCCGGAGCGTCACGCCGGCGAGCACGATGCTGTTCAGGGTGATCGCGATGGTCACGACCGCGGCGATGCCGGTGATGCCGTAGGGAACCGCCAGCCAGGAGCCGCCGATCACGATCGCGGCATAGGCGATCTGGACCAGGACGAAGGTGTAGACTTGGCCCCGCGCGAACTGGACGGAGTTGCTGACCCGGTAGGACAGGCGCGAGAAGGTGGACACGGACAGGATGACGAAGGGCAGCACCGTGTGATGCCATTGCGGCCCGAGCAGGACGTCGATGATCTGCGGCGCCAGCACGACCATCAGCGCCGTCATCGGCATGCCGATCAGTGCGGTCAGCTCGATCCCCCGCCGATAGGCCGCCCGCAGCCGCTGCGGTTCGCCCTGCACGCGCGACAGCGAGGACAAGGCGACCTTCGACGCCGCCATCTCGTACAGGCCGCCCGGCAGCGAGGCCAGCTTGTAGGCGCGGTCGTAGAGACCCAGCGCGTCGCCGCCGATCAGCCGCCCGATGACGAGCTTGTCGCCGCTCAGCGCCACGTAGTTGACGATCCGTCCCAGCGACAGGCCGCCGCCGAACCGCGCCAGGTCCAGCAGCGACCGCAGGTGCAGCATGGGCCGGAGATCATGCCTGGCCAGCACCATCACCAGCAGCATGTTGATCAGGCTCTGGCCGATGAAGCCGCCCGCCAGCGACCAGTATCCCCAGCCGCGATAGGCCATGACGATCGAGACGAGGCCATATCCGAGGATGTATGACAGGATCTTGATCGTGGCGAGACGCCGGAACTGCAGATGCCGGGACAGCAGATTCTCGGAGACGGTCGACAACCCCTGCCAGACGAAGACGACCCCGAGCAGCTGGGTCACCTGCTCCACCTGCGGCAGGCGGAAGAAGCCGGCGATCGGCCCGGACAGGAGGTAGATCGCGAGGCACAGCAGGGCGCCCAGCAGCGTGCTGGCGGTGAACGCCGTGCGTATGTGTCTGGAGTCCAGCTCCTTGCGCTGGATCAGCGCGGGTCCCAGCGCCAGGTCGGAGAACAGCATGGAGAAGGCGATGATGACGTTGGACGCCGCGGCGATGCCGAAATCGGCGGGCGTCAGCAGCCTGGCGAGGACCGCCAGGCAGACGATCTGCATGATCATCTGCGCCGCCGACGCACCGCCCATCCAGAGCATCCCGCCCAGCGTGCGCTCGCTCAGGGACTTGCCGGCAGCCGGCCCGGGGGCGCTCATGACGGCTGTCCCGCCCGCTCCGTCGGCGCCATCTCGTGGGCCGGCCGCAGGGTCCCGTCCGGCCCGACATGGCGGACCTCGCAGTTCAGCCAGAAGCCGGTGCGGTCGAAGACCGTGCTGCGCGCGATGCCGATCAGCGTCAGGATGTCCCGCGCCGTCGCGCCCCCGAGATTGACGATGAAGTTGGCATGGAGGGGGGAGATCTGCGCCTGGCCGGCCCGCAGCCCCTTCAGCCCCGCCTGCTCGATGGCGTGCCCTGGCGGGCCGACGGTCGCGTACATCGCCGGGTCGCTCAGGAAGACCGAGCCGCAGTTCGGCAGCTTCAGCGGGAACTTGCGGCGCCGCGACGCCATGATGTCGATGATCGTCCGCCGGATGGCCCGCGCATCGCCGCGTTCGAGCACCAGCTCCGCCGCCGTGATCACCACGAAGCGGTCCTGCATCGCCGAGCGGCGGTAGGCGAAGCGGCAATCCGCCTGGCCGAGGATGGCGGCCTCGCCCCGCTCGTCGATCGTCCAGACCCGGCTGACATGCTCGCCGATGCCGCGGCGCTGGCTGCCGCCGTTCATCATCACGAGGCCGCCGAGCGTACCCGGAATGCCGGCCGTATGCTCGATGCCCGACAGCCCGGCACGGCCCACGGTCGCCGCGAGATAGGGCATCCAGACCCCGGCCTGGGCGGTCACGGTGGTCCCGGCGATCGAGACGTCGGCCATGCGCCGCCCGATCTGCATCATGACGCCCCGGAATCCCTCGTCGGCGAACAGCAGGTTGCTGGTATCGCCGACGACCAGGAGCGGCACCTCGGCCGACCGGCAGAGCTGCAGGACGCCCGAGATCTCTTCGGCCGATTGCGGTTCCACCAGGACGTCGGCGGGACCGCCCACCTTCCAGCGGGAGATCCCGGCCAGGGAGACGGATCGTCGGGCGCGGCCGGGACACAGCCGGTCCAGTGCCGCGAACAGGCCGACGGGCATTGCCCGGCCCGATCCGGTCACGCCGTCAGCATACATGGGCATGGTTCCGCCCGGCCGCCGTTCCGGAGCCGCCGCCCGGCGCGGGAACGGAGAAATACTCCCGGTACCACGAGACGAAGCGCGGCACGCCTTCGTCGATCGTCGTCGTCGGCCGGAAGCCGATGTCGCGCTCGATCGATTCGATGTCGGCATAGGTCTCCGGCACCTCGCCCGGCTGCATCGGCAGGAACTCGCAGACCGCCTTCCTGCCGACCGCGGCCTCGATCAGGCCGATCAGCCGCATCAGGTTCTCGGAGCGGTGGTTGCCGATGTTGTAGATCCGGTGCGGAGGGTCCGCCGTCTCGCCCGGCGGGGCGGCGAGGACGCCGAGGATGCCGCGGACGATGTCGTCGACATAGGTGAAGTCGCGTCGCATCTCGCCGTGGTTGAAGACCTTGATGGGCTGGCCTTCGAGGATGGCCTTGGTGAAGATGAACAGCGCCATGTCCGGCCTGCCCCAGGGGCCGTAGACCGTGAAGAACCGCAGGCCGGTGGCGGGAAGCCGGTAGAGATGGCTGTAGGTGTGCGCCATCAGCTCGTTGGCCTTCTTGGTCGCCGCGTAGAGCGACATCGGCGTGTCCGTGCGGTCCTCGGTCGAGAACGGGACCTTGCGGTTGGCCCCGTAGACCGAAGACGAGCTGGCATAGACGAAGTGCTCGACATCCAGCCGTCGCGCCGTCTCCAGCATCACCAGATGGCCTTCGACGTTGGATCGGGTATAGGCGTATGGATTGACCATCGAATGGCGGACGCCGGCCTGCGCCGCGAGGTGGACGATGCGGCGGATTCCCGTCGATCCCGCCGCCAGCGCCTCCATCGCCGACCGGTCGGCGATGTCGGCCTGATGGAAGGTGAAGCCCTGCCGGCCCGTCAGCATGGCCAGCCTGTCCGATTTGAGTTTCGGATCATAATAGTCGTTCAGGCTGTCGATTCCGACGACCTCCTCGCCCCGGTCGAGCAAGGCCTTCGCGGTGTGGAATCCGATGAATCCCGCGGCTCCTGTCACCAGGATGGCCATGACGTCGCCTTCCTTCCCGTGCGCCGGCCGGCCGGCCGATGATGCATGCTCGAGCCCGGCGGCTCAGCCGACCACCGGCTCCGGCACGGTGACGCGCCCGCCCAAGGCGGACATCTTCGCGATCAGATTGCAATAGCCTCGATCGATCTGCCACGCATCCTCGATCATGGTCTCTCCGTCGGCCACCAGGCCCGCCAGGACCAGGGCGGCGCCGGCGCGCAGATCGGCGGCGCGGACCCGGGCGCCTTTCAGGGGGCGGCCGCCGGTCACCTTGAGGAGGTTGCCCGAGACCTCGCTTTCGACCCCCATCTTGGCCAGTTCGGCGGCATATTGGTAGCGGCCGGGGAAGCGGAGGTCGATCAGCCGGGATTCTCCCTGGGCGCAGGCGCCGTAGACGGCGAAGAGCGGCTGCATGTCCGAATTGATGCCGGGATAGGGACCGGTGCTGATCTCCACCGGATAAGGGGTGCCGCCGCGGACGATGATGCCGTCCGGCCCGGTGTAGAATTTGGCGCCGCTCTCGCGCAGGAAGATCAGGGGCACTTCGAGATCCACCATCGGGAAGTTGCGGATCTCGACGTCGCCGCGCGTGATCACCGAGGCCATCAGCCAGGTCAGCGCCTCGACATTGTCGGGCAGGACGTCGTACCGGGTGCCGGTCAGCCCGTCGCGGCCGCGGACCACGATGCTCTGCTGGCCCAGGACCTCGATATCGGCGCCCATCGAGCGCAGGAACCTGATGAGATCGATGATCTCCGGCCGGATATGCGGGTTCCAGATCGTGGTCACGCCCTTGGCCAGCGACCCGCAGATGATCGCGTTCTCGGTGGCGCCGGTCGACCGGATCGGAAGGTGGATGTCGGCGCCGATCAGGCCGCGCGGCGCCTCGGCGCACAGCATCGATCCGTCCTGGTAGACCCGTGCGCCCAGCCGCTCAAGCAGCATGACGTGAAGATCGTATTTGCGGTCGCCGGTCTCGCCGATGCTGCAGCCGCCGGGAAGCGGCACCGCGCCGGCCCCGGTGCGGGCCGTCAGGGCCCCCAGGATCAGGAGCGTGTTGCGGATGGACCGCCCCGGCCAGTCGAGGGCGGAGGAGGGCGGTGCCGACTCGCGGATCACGATCTCCGTCTCCCCGACGGTGCAGGTCTTCCCCAGGACCTTCAGCATCTCGGCATGGATCTGCGCGTCCAGCAGGGCGGAGGGGAAATTCGTCAGATGGACGTCCTCGGCCGTCAGCAGGGATGCGGCCAGGAGGCGCAAGGCGCTGTTCTTGGCGCCGCTGACGGTGACGCTGCCTTCCAGCCGCGAGGGCCGGACCGCATATGCCGCACTTTCTCTGATCATCCCCCGACTCCCGAACCATCCGCGATGCAAGCCGCACATGACATCGCACAAAACCGGCCGCATTGTGACGTCGCAAAAGAGCATGAATCCCGGTTATGTCGCAATGCAAGCGGCGGCCTTTTCGCGGCTGGCGCATTATCGCAGTCGCCCGGTCGGCCGGCCCCCAGGCCGTGCGCTCTTCAGTTGGTTCCGTGTACTGGCGTACCTTTGATCCGCGTCCTGGTCGAATGGGCCTCCAACTGGGGCGACAGGCGGGCCACGCAAATGAAAACCACAAATACCATCGCAGCCGCGCGCCCGATGAGCGACGGATTTGTAAATCCTGCCATCAGCCAGAAGAGGTATGTCACGTATATCGCCGAGCAGACAAGCGCGTCTCTGGATCGGACAAGGGAGATGAAGCTTGCCATGAAAAGCAATATAGGAATAATGCCGATTAGCCCATACTGCATGGCAGTGGCCATTATCTGTAATTCGTAACTATAAGGAGAGTTCTTCGACCGGACCAGGCGAGAGACATAGGTTGCTAATCCTTTGCCGAGCAAAGGGTCTTCGACAATGGCTTCAGTCAAAGCGTGTTGTTGGTTGATCCTAATGTTATCGGAATGCTCGACAGAGTAAGAAAAAAAGCGCTCCTCGACCGCATCCACGATAGCTTGATTGGATGCGGCAGCGCCGACCACTATCGTGGCGATGATCGCGAGAGCGAAGAACAGCCGCCTGCCCATGATAAGGGTTGCAAAAAGCACCGCCAGAAACGTAACAGCCCAGAGATACCGTGAGTAAGCTATAAGAACGGCAATCATGAGCAGTATGATGGCGATAATTTGGAAAAGTTTCGAAATTCTGACGCCGAGTTTTGGTGCCGCAAGAGTGCAGAATAATACTATCGGAATGCCAAAGTCCGGTGGCAGATTGATTCTTATCAGTCCAAAAACTATGCCAGTGCTGATGAATGCAGCGCCAAGCGTCTGTCGCACAGTGGTAAAAAGAAGCTGAGTCTGGATAATTTCGAACGCGACAAACACATCGATGATGATTTTTACCACGCTGTATATGACCAGTGCATAAATTGCACTTTTGATCACGTATTGGCTATCGACGATGCCATTGTTCAGGCAGTGGTAAAATATCCATATAATATATATAGTCGAGGCAAAGGTCATTGCAAATTTCAATTGTATGCCAGTTGCGTACGTAGAATCAGAGAAAGAAGTGAAGGATGCGATCACGGACACAGCAGTAACAGATAGTACTAAAGCGAGGCATCCATAACTGTAATTGATTTGGAAGTTTTTAATTGCGGCATCTTTTACTACAAATAGAGTTAAAATAAATAGAAAGACCAACTGCAGCGCCAATACGGCGATCGAATTGCCCAGGCCGAGAACGATTGCGACAAAGAGGACGAGGACAGTAGCTTTGATCGCTGCCGTTTCCAGGCGCGACCTTGGCGCAACCGACGAGCTATCGATATGGCGTGGCGTCATCGATCGGTTCTGATCCAGCGACCAAAGAAGATGATCGAGAAAGCGACAATGGGACCGAGGATGAATCCCAACAGGGCGGCCAGCAGAACAGGAGGCTTGGTCGGGAGGCTCGAAACGCTCGTGCTTCCCCAAACCCGGACGGCGTACTTCGTGCTTTCGTCGATCAGCGTCTTGTTGAGGACGACGTTGATCAGATAGGACCGAAGGGCGTTGGCGACTTCGAGGTTCGCCGCCTCCGCGATTCTTCTCGTGATGAAGGCGACTTGCGACTGATAGGCCTCTTCGTTGGCCTCCTTGAGATAGCGGTCGCCTTCGGCGGTGACGATATCCACGACCCGGGCGGCAATCGCCGGATCCCGATGGTCGAAAGAGACTTCCACGAAGTCGGTGGTCGTGTCGGGGCGCAGGATGATATTGTTGTTCAGGTAGTTGGAAACATCGTATTCATCGGGCGGGGCCCATGCCTGATATCCGAACAGTTCCCTCAGCCACATCGTGATCGTATTGGTCACGCCCTTGGGCGCGATCCACTGTTGTCCATCCCACCGATCAGCGAAAATCAGCTTCGCGAAATCGCCCCTGTCCATGAGTCTTCTGGCAAAGCCCGGCGTTGAAATGATGTAGATGTACTTGTCGGTGGGCTTGGTCGGGCCGCCAAACGATATCGGCAGGGAGATTCCGAGCGACGATATACCCGACGGCGCGGAAGCCTGGCTGTCCAGCGCCGCCGACCCGATCGTGACGGACGCCGTGTATTTCGGGGTGGTGGTCGCCAGATAGACGGCGGTCAGCACCCAGATGAGGGCGGTGACGGCGACGAGGATGCGGAACTCCCCTCTCGGAATCCTCCGAACGGTTCTGGCCTCCGTCTCGCTCCGGCCAGGGGGGAGATGTGGCGTCTCATCACCTTCGGCGGCGGCATTCCTCAACATCATAGGGCGATCCCGGCCTTTCCCCTCGTTGCTCAGCATCGGTTTCCCGCCTCTGCCGCGGTGGAGGCGGCAGGTCTCGGGACACGTGGGCCGAGACAAGCATCGCCGCGTATCAACCCTCGGATCCGCATCATGTCAAGACCTGGGAATTCCCGCCATTCGGCCGGAAGCACCGCTCCGGAGGTGCTCCGGGTCCCGTTGCAGGTGTCCGGAAGGGGGGTGTCGGTCGCCAAGCGATCCGTCGCTTCGGCCGCCGCGACGGCTTCGGATTGCCGCGCCCGGGCCATCCTCGCTGCGGCCGTCCGGAGGACGGGTTGCAGGGGGCGCGGTCGGCGAAGGTGACACGGGCGCCGAAGCGCATCCGCCCGCGGCCGGACGCGCCTCGGCCCGGTTTTCGGTCCTGCCGCCCGGGCTATTGACAGCCGGGCGGCATGCCGCTTCAACGTCGGCGGAGGGTCGCCGGCGACAAGATCCCTTGCCTGGAAAGAGCCCAATGCGCGAGGCATACATGAAAATCTCTTTCGGTGAGCGATTTCGGGCGGGGAGGTGATGATGGAAGCACAGCAGGCCCGCCCCCTCGTCTCCATCATCACCGTCTACTATAACCGCGGCGATCTCGTGGCAGATTCGATCGAAAGCCTGCTGTCGCAGACCCACCGCACCATCGAGATCATCGCCGTCGACGACGGTTCCACCGACGACACCTACGACCGGTTGCGGGCCTTCGACGACGAACGGTTGACCGTGGTCCGGCACCAGAACCAGGGTTTCGTCGGTTCGATCCGCAAGGGGATCGAGATGGCCGGGGGGCAGGTCATCGCCATCCACGGATCGGGCGACATCTCGCATCCCGATCGCATCGCGCGCCAGCTCGCCGTTCTGGAGCAGAGGCCGGATGTCGGGGTGGTCGGATGCTATGTCGAAAACCGCAACCTGCTGCGGAAGCAATCGACCTTGCACATGCCCAAGGTCGGGCCCGATGCCGGCCGGCAACTGGCGGAAGCGAATTTCCTGACGCATGGCGAGGTCATGTTCCGGAAGCGGGTCTATGATGCCGTGGGCGGCTACCGGACCTTCTTCCGGCAGGCGCAGGATCGGGACCTGTGGCTGCGGATGTCCGAGCAGACCGGCTTCCATATCGTCCCGGAATTCCTCTACACGCGCTTCATCCGCTCCGACGGCGTGACAGGCGCGCGTCCGGAACGGCTTGCCGCCCATATCCTGCTGTCGAGCCTCGCGGTCCATTGCTACGAGGCCCGGCGCCGGAACGAGCCGGATCCGCTCGATGCAGGCCGCTTCGAGTCGTTGATGTCGGTCCTTCTGAACCGCGCGGAAAGCATGGTCCTCGCGCGCTGTGCGACCGAACTGGCGATCGCCGGCCGGTATGACGAGGCCGATGCGCTGTTCCGGAGGTCGCTCGCCTCGCGCTCCCTGGCGATTCCGCTGGTCCTGTTCGGCCTGTTCAAGGCGACGCGGTTCGCCGGCAGCCGGCTGCAGAGCCGCTTCCTCCGGTTCCTGATGGCGCGCTGGTACGACGTGAAGGACCGCAGAGAGCGTCGGAGAGCCCGGCAGGCCGCTGCAAGCGGGCAGCTCGCCTTGCCCGCCGGGGAATGAATGAGGGCAGGGAAGCCTACGGTTTCGGCTCCGCCGCGGTCCGGGCGGTCTGTTCGGTCGGCCGAGGCCGATCCGCGGCGATGAAGGGGCGCAGCATCGCCGCGTAGGTCGCCGTGATCGCCGCCTTGTAGGCCGGTGCCGTATGGTTCTGGGTGTCGCCGACGTGATCCTCCGCCAGCGGCACCGGCTCCGGAGCTGCCAGCGGCAGCCCGGTCGATTCGATCAGCCGGTCGGCCGCCTGGAAGAAGCCGTGCGACCGGTCCAGAAGCTGCGTCGCCAGCGGGCCATGGGCATAGACGCAGGTCAGGTGCCGCGTCCGGCACAGATCGGCGATCCGCTGCAGGAAGTCGAGCTTGCCGGGGACGACGTCCTCCGCCTGCAGGGCCGGGCCGAAGGGGGCGCGGCTCGTGGCCTGCTTGACGTAGTCGTTCTCGATCACGATGTCCCGGACCGGCCGCGACAGCAGCTGCAGGATGGTCGCGCGGGTCGCGGTCTTGACGGTCTGCCAGTCGAGCAGCTCTCCGGTCCAGGCCTCGGCGACCGGCCACCGCAGGGCCGCCGGGAGATCGGGGTCCAGCACCCGCGGCGTCGACAGGACATAGCCGCGCAGATCGTCGGCGCGGGACATCATGTCGGCGGCCTGGATGATGACCACCGTCCGCAGCCCGGGCTCCTTGTCGACCGCCCGGCGGATCATGTTGTAGCTGCCGGCATAGCCGAACAGCCCGGTGAGGGCGAGATTGACCGACCGGCGCCCGGTCAGCCGGTCGAAGGTCTCCGTGTCGATGGCGTTGCCGAGCGAGCTGTCGCCGACGAACACGGTGTCGAACCCGGCGCTCCGGTCCAGCTTCTCCAACTGGTAGGCGAGGAGCGGCGCGTAATCGGGCAGGTCGGAGAACCACTTGACCTTGATCGACAGCAGGCACAACGCCCCCAGCAGCGCCGCGGCCAGTCCGAGCGAGACCGCGAGGTAGCGGGCGCCGCCCTCAGAACTGGAAGTAGATGAATTCGGAGACGTCATTGGCGAACAGCACCACTGCGACGAGGACGGCGGCCAGGGCGACGGCATGGGCGGGCCCGAGGCGCCATAGCAGCGGTCCGCGGGCCGGGACGACTGCGACGGCGGCCAGGGTAGGGTGGAAGCGGGCCAGGATCTGTTGCGAGTTCGGGAGCCCCCAGACGATGGCGAGGCCGAGGGCGATCAGCGCCGCCGCCTGCAGCGACGGGGCGCCGATGCCGTTGAGCCCGACCAGGCCAGTATACACGGATCCGGCGGCGGCGAGGCTCGGCGCCCGGAACGGCACCCAGGCGAGGATGACGGCCAGGAAGGTCAGCGTGGCGCCGATGGCGGCCGGCAGCCGGATGCCGCGCGGCCGGGCCCAATCGGCGAACAGCCGCCCGACCACGATGTAGGCGCCGTGCAGTGCGCCCCAGAGCATGAACTGCCAGCCGGCGCCGTGCCAGATGCCGCCCAGCAGCATGGTGATGAAGGCGTTGACGTAGCTGCGGGCCTTGCCTCGCCGGTTGCCGCCGAGCGGAATGTAGAGATAGTCGCGCAGGAAACGCGACAGGGTCATGTGCCAGCGCTGCCAGAAATCGGCGATCGACCGGGCCTTGTAGGGCGAATTGAAGTTCTCGGGCATGCGGATGCCGAACAGCCGGGCCAGGCCGATCGCCATGTCGGAATAGCCGGAGAAGTCGAAATACAGCTGGAGGGTATAGGCGAGCGTTCCGGTCCAGGCCGCGAACAGGCCGGGCGCATGGCCGGCAGCCGCCTGCTCGAACACCGGCGACGCGTGCAGCGCGAGGGAATCCGCCAGCACGGTCTTCTTGAACAGGCCGAAGGCGAACATGGTGATGCCGACGGCGATGTCGTCGCTGCCGATCCGCATCCGCGGGAGCGCGGCGAACTGCACCGTCATCTCCTTGTGGTGCAGGATCGGCCCCGCGATCAGATGCGGGAAGAAGGTGACGAACAGGGCGTAGGCGAGCGGGTCCTTGTCGTCGACCTTGCCGTGGTAGGCGTCGACCAGGAAGGCGATCTGGGTGAAGGTGTAGAAGGAGATGCCGATGGGCAGGATGATCGACAGTGCCGGCCATTGCGCCGCCAGAAGATCGTTCACCACGCCCTGGGCGAACACCGCGTATTTGAAATAGCCCAGGAGCAGCAGGTCGGCACCGACCCCGAGCGCCAGGAGGCCGCGGCTGGGGCGGCGGGCCAGTCCCATGCCGACCGCGAAGTTGAAGAGGATCGAGCCCAGCAGCAGCGGCAGGTGCCCGATCGACCACCAGCCGTAGAAGGCGACGGACGCGACCAGCAGGATCGGAACACTGAGTGCCGAGAGGCCGACCCACCGCGAAATGAAGAAAAACGCACAGGTAATCGGCAGGAAGACGAATAGAAACTCTGGTGAATTGAAGAGCATCGGCTGGTCGGACCCGAAGAGTTTCGTTGCTCTCGCAGCGCCGAGACGTATAAGCGATGCGCCCGCACCCGCAAAAGGAAATCTGCGGCCGGTTCCGCCGGGCGACGACGCGGTCGGACGATGCCGGCGCCCCCGCTCCAGGGCCCGGCGGCGCCGGTCCACGGCCGGCCATCGGGGCCCTCTCCCGGGCCGCGTGACCGCCTTTGCCGGAGCCTGCCGCCGTCACGGCGATCCACCTCTCGAACCTCCGTCGGTCGCGGACGGCCACCGGTTCTGGTGGCTTGACGCCGGTCGAGTCCGCAGTTATCCGATCGGAGGGGAGCCCCGTTCAGCCCGCTGTGTTGGGGGGCGCTTTGCGGCTTGGCCATTCCGAAGGGGGCTTTGGTGAATTTCAAGCAGGCGATCAAGAATACCGTCCCGGCGCCGGTTTTCTCCGTCATCCGGGATGTTCCCTGGGCCATCCGTGATTTGTTCGATCGCAATACGCAGGACGAGGTGATGCCACCGTTGCGCCTGATGCGCGACGGTCCGAGAGGCCGGCAGATCTGGACGCAGGCCGGACAAGAGACGTTGCACTTCTATCGCGATGTGCTGCGGCTCGACCGCAGCTCGACCATGCTGGACATCGGCAGCGGTATCGGCCGCAGGACGGTTCCGCTGCTGTCCCTGGTGGACGACAAGGCGCGCTACATCGGCCTCGATATCGACCGCGATCAGGTCCGGTGGTGCACTCGCAACATCACGCCGCGAAATTTCAGGTTCACCTTCATCCATATCGACGTCTTCAACAAGTTCTACAACCACTTGGGCGCCATCCCTCCGTCCAAGCTGGTTCTGCCCTTCCCGGACAACTCCTTCGACGTCGTCTCGTTGTGGTCGGTCTTCACCCACATGTATCCGGACGACGTGGCGCACTATCTCAAGGAAATCGGCCGGGTTCTCCGCCCCGGGGGCCGGTTGGCGGCGTCGTATTTCCTGGTGAACGACGAGTCCAAGGCCGCCGTCGGGAACGGGAGCTTCAAGCTCGCCCTGCATCCGGGCGACCGCTACTGGACGACCAATCCGAACATGCCGGAGGACATGATCGCGCTGGACGAGGCTTGGCTGCGCAGCGCCTACACCGACGCCGGCCTGACCTGGACCGAGCCCGTCCTCCGCGGGCGCTGGGCCGGCGCCGAGGTCGACCCGGGCCTGTTCATTCTCAACTGGCAGGACATTGTCGTGGCACAGGCCGGAGGCCCGACGCCCGCTCCAACCACGGCCTGAGGCGGAGCCTGGAGCAGCGGCCCTTTCACACCCCGGGCCGCTGCATTGCCCTGCGCGCCGCGCGAGCTAGCCGCGGGCGCCGGCCTGCGCGGCCACGGAGGGCCGCGCCGTCGGAACAGGACGGCCCAGGCCCTGATACTGGAAACCGGCGGACGCCATTTCGTTGGGCTTGTAGACATTCCGCAGGTCGATGAAGACGTCGCCCTGCATCGCCTCTCGCATCCGCTTGAGATCGAGGCCGCGGAACTCGTTCCATTCGGTCAGGACCACGGCACCGTCCGACCCCTCCAGCGCGCCATAGGCGCTGGTCGCATAGGTGATCTCGGGCGGCAGATGCTTCCGCGCCTCCTCCATGCCCTCGGGATCGAACGCCTGGATGCGGGCGCCGGCCTGCAGCAGGGCGGGCAGGATGGTGAGGCTGGGCGCGTCGCGCATGTCGTCGGTGTTCGGCTTGAACGTCAAGCCGAGGATAGCGATCGTCCGGTCCCGGACCGACCCTCCGAACGCGGTCACGATCCGGTCGGTCATCTCGGCCTTGCGGCGCTCGTTCACATCGATGACGGTCTCGACGATATGCTGGCGGGCGCCGTAATCCTGCGCCGTCTGCGCGAACGCCAGGGTGTCCTTCGGAAAGCAGGAGCCGCCATAGCCCGGGCCCGGGTGCAGGAACTTCGGGCCGATGCGCCCGTCCAGCCCGATCGCCTTGGCCACGTCATGCACGTCCGCCCCGACCTTTTCGCAGAGATTGGCCACCTCGTTGATGAAGGTGATCTTCATCGCGAGGAAGCTGTTGCTCGCGTATTTGATCAGTTCGGCGGTTTCCAGCGTGGTGCTGACGATCGGCCGTTCGATCAGGTAGAGCGGGCGATAGATGCTGCTGAGAACCTCCCGCGCCCTGTCGCTTTCGACGCCGATGACCACGCGATCGGGCCGCATGAAGTCGTTGATGGCCGCGCCCTCGCGCAGGAATTCGGGATTCGATGCCACATCGAAATCCGCGTCGGGACGGGTCTTCCGGATGATGGCCGCGACCTCCCGGCCGGTTCCGACGGGCACGGTCGATTTGGTGACCACGACGGCGTAGCCGGTGAGGGCGTTGGCGATCTCTGCCGCCGCGGCATAGACATAGGTCAGGTCCGCCCGCCCGTCGCCCCGTCGGCTCGGGGTGCCGACGGCGATGAAGACCGCGTCCGCCCCGTCCACCGCCGCCTTGAGATCGGTGGTGAATGAAAGCCGGCCGCCGCCGACGTTCTTGGCCACCAGGGCGTCGAGCCCGGGTTCGTAGATCGGCATGACGTTCCGGCGCAGCTTCTCGATCCGCTCCGGATCCCGGTCCACGCAGATGACGTCGTGCCCGAGTTCCGAGAAGCACGTGCCGGATACCAGCCCGACGTAGCCGCTGCCGATCATCGCAATTCGCATGAGTCACCAATTCGGTTCGGCCGCGCTACGACGCGAGGCGGCAATTCATACCAGGAGTGTGGGATGGGTTTCGAGTTTGAAGTTCCGTGACCGGATGACGCCGCCTCAATAGATCAAGCCGGTATCTTGGTCCAAGTGACTGCCGTAGCTGTTGTCGTGTGCATGTTCGGCATGACGTATTTCACATCGAAATCCCCCTTCGAGACGATTGCCGGTGAGGACCGTGTCCTTGTTCCCGTCGGGCACGACATCCGGCTGAGGAAAACCATTCAGGTTGATACCGAACCTCGTGGTTCTTCCATTCGAAACAATGGCATTGTGCGAGAATATCGATCCGCCGCGGGTTGTAACGATGCCGGACGGATAGACCAGCCCCTTTTGCCGCACAACTGTGCTCACGGATTGTGTTGCCGTTGTGGCGTATGCTCCGGGTCGCGACACATGTCCGGTCGGGTGTTCAGTCATCTCGGCCCGTCGATGTCCACAACGACATCGCCCCCGCTGCAGGTTGACGCTGTTGGTCGGATGGCCGGAGAACGCGTGCGTCTGGGGATTGTTCCGGCCCGCCATCGCGGGATTTGTGGCATCGAGGTCACGTCGAAGGCCTTGTCGTGGCACGGTGATCGTCGTCTTGACGCGCTCGGAAGAAAAATGCTTTCCATGCCGCGGATCGGGGATATGCCAATCCTGCGAGGCCGGGACAGGCAGCATGAGGCCTCGGATCGGTCGAATTGCGCCGCCGGAGCGCGGATTCACTGGGGGATGCGAGTGGTTCAGCTAATCTCGACCGGGATCGAGGACGTCAAGCTGGTCGGCCTGCGCAAGTTTTCCGACGAGCGCGGCTATTTCTGCGAGACCTGGAACGCCGACAAGTTCCGCGCCGCCGGGCTGCCGCTCGACTTCGTCCAGGACAATCAGGCCGGCAGCGTCGCCGCCGGAACCATGCGCGGCCTGCACTACCAGATCGCGCCGCACGCCCAGGGCAAGCTGATCGGCGTTCTCCGCGGCTCGATCTACGACGTCGCGGTCGACATCCGCCGCGGCTCACCCACCTTCGGCCGGTCGGTGGGGGTGACGCTGACTGCGGCCGAACCCTCGAGGCTCTGGATCCCGACCGGTTTCGCCCATGGCTACGTCACGCTCGAGCCGGACACCGAGGTGGTCTACAAGGTCACCGCCGGCTATGCCCCGCAGGCCGAGGGCGGCCTCCGCTGGGACGACCCGGCGCTCGGCATCGACTGGCCGATCCCGCCGGCCGAGATGATCGTCAACGAGCGCGACCGCAACTGGCCGCGCCTGGCCGACGCTCCCGCCCATTTCCAGTATGGTGCAGCATGACCATCTTCGTCACCGGCGGCGCCGGCTTCATCGGCTCGGCCCTGGTCCGCCAGCTGGTCGCCGACGGCGAGACCGTCGTCACCATCGACAAGCTGACCTATGCCGGCAACCTCGACAACCTGGCGGGGCTCGACGCCACCGGCCGGCACCGCTTCGTCCAGGCCGACATCTGCGACGTCGACGCCATGCGGGCGCTGTTTGCCGAGCACCGGCCGGACATCGTCTACCACCTGGCGGCCGAAAGCCATGTCGACCGGTCGATCGACGACCCGCTGGCATTCGTCCGCACCAATGTCATGGGCACCGGCAGCCTGCTGGCCGCGGCGCTGGACCATTGGCGCGGCCTGCCGAAGGGCAACGGCTTCCGCTTCCTGCACGTCTCGACCGACGAGGTCTATGGCGAGCTCGACGCCACCGGCCTGTTCTCCGAGACCAGCCCGTACCAGCCGAACTCGCCCTATTCCTCCAGCAAGGCCGGCTCCGACCACCTGGCCCGGGCCTGGCACCGCACCTACGGCCTGCCGGTGATGGTGTCGAACTGCTCGAACAATTACGGGCCGTACCAGTATCCGGAGAAGCTGATCCCGGTCGTCACCCTCAACGCGCTCGAGGGCAAGAAGCTGCCGATCTACGGCCGCGGCGAGAACGTCCGCGACTGGATCCATGTCGACGACCACGCCGCCGGGCTGCGGGCGATCGTCGCCAGGGGCCGCCCGGGCGAGACCTATCTGGTCGGCAGCCGGTCCGAGCGCACCAACATCGACCTGGTCCGCCAGATCTGCCGCATCCTGGACGAGCTGCAGCCGGCGGCGCAGCCTTATGAGAGCCTGATCACCTACGTCACCGACCGGCCGGGCCACGACGCCCGCTACGCCATCGACCCGACCAAGGCCGAGACCGAGCTGGGCTGGCGGCCGAAGCACAGCCTGGAGCAGGGGCTGCGGGAGACCGTGGCCTGGTACCTCGCCAATCGCGAGTGGTGCGCGCGGGCCGGCGAGCGCAGCCGGATCGGCCTCGGGCACGCCGCATGACCCTCGTCGTCTTCGGCGCCGGCGGCCAGGTCGGGCGCGAGCTGAGCGGGCTGGCCGCGGCGCAGGGCCTCGCCGTGCGGGCTTTCGCCCGGTCGGAGGTCGACATCACCGACGCCGCTGCGGTGGCCGACGCCGTGCGCGGCGCCGATTTCGTCGCCAACTGCGCCGCCTACACCGCGGTCGACAAGGCCGAGACCGAGCGCGATCGCGCCTTCGCCGTGAACGCGACCGCGCCCGGCGTGATCGCCCGCGCCTGCGCCGAGGCGGGGGCGGCGCTGCTGCACATCTCGACCGACTACGTCTTCCGCGGCGACGGCGACCGGCCGTGGCGCGAGGACGACCCGATCGCGCCGCTCTCGGTCTATGGCGAGAGCAAGGCGGCGGGGGAGGCGGCTGTGCGCGCGGCGCTGCCGCGCCATGTCGTCCTGCGGACCGCCTGGGTCTTCGCCGCGCACGGCCACAACTTCGTCCGCACCATGCTGCGGCTGGGCGCCGAGCGGCCGGAGCTGCGGATCGTCGCCGACCAGCACGGCGGCCCGACCGCGGCGGCCGACATCGCCGCGGCGATCCTGGCGATCCGCGAGCGCGCCCTGGCGCCCGGCTTCGACGGCTGGGGCACCTTCCACTTCACCGGCGCCCCGGCCACGACCTGGTACGATTTCGCCGCAGCGATCTTCGCCGCGAAGGGCGGCCCCGCCCCGGTGCTGCACCCGATCGCGACCGCCGACTACCCGACCCCGGCGCCGCGCCCGTCGAATTCGGTGCTGGATTGCGGCAGGATCGGCCGGGTGTTCGGGCTGGCGCAGCCCGATTGGCGGCGCGCGCTGTCTGCCGTGGTGCGGACGCTATAGCACCGCGGACCGGGGAGGCGGGGTGATGGGTGGCTGACGTTCTGGTGATCGGGCGGGCGAGCTTTCTCGCCCGCAGCTTCGTCGGCGCCCATGGCGCTGGCGGACTCCGCCACGCCGCCTGGGCCGATGCGGCGCGGCCTGAGACCTTCGACGGCGTCGGCTGCGTCGTCAACTTCGCCCTCGACCCGCGGTATCAGCGCGAGGCCTATGATCCGGCGCTCGACTGCGACCGCATCCTGGCCGATGCGATCGGCCGGGCACAGCGCGGCGGCCGCATGCCGGCGGATGCGCATGTGGTGATGGTCAGCACCCGCAAGGTCTACGGCCCGGCCGGGGACGAGCCGCTGGCCGAAAGCCGGACTCCGGCGCCGCAGGACGCCTATGGCCGCAACAAGCTGGTGACCGAGCGGCTGCTGCAGGACCGGTTCGGCCCGAACCTCACCATCCTGCGCCTGTCCAACATCTTCGGCTTCGAGGACCTGCCCGGCCGCCGCACCTTCCTCGGCCTCCTGCTGCGGTCGCTGCGCGAGGAGGGGGTGATCCGCTACGACGTCAGCCCCTTCACGCCGAAGGACTTCCTGCCGGTCGAGGCGTTCGCCGCGGCGCTGGTGAAGGTGGTGCGGGCGCGTCCCGGCGGGCTGTTCAACCTGGGCTCCGGCGTGCCGCTCGAGATCGGCTGGCTGGCGATGTGGATCCTGGAAGGCTTCGGCCGCGGCAGCCTCAGCATCGTCGACCCGTCCATCCGCGATGCGTTCACGATGAATGTGGACCGGTTCGTCGCGCGCTTCGGCCCGGTCGCCGGTCGCGACGACATCCGTGCGGCCTGCCTGGCCATCGGAAAGCGTCTGGCCGCCTGAAACGAAAACGCCCGGCCGGGGGGCCGGGCGCTTCGGACGGATCAGGACGGGTCGACCCAGAAGGTGTCGGGGTGGTAGATCCCGAAATGCGCCCCGGGGTCCCAGGAGAAGATGCCCTTCTCCGGCACGTTGTGCAGCCGGGCCTTGACCACGACCGGCTGCAGCACGCCCTGCACCGTGCCGATCGAGGTCACCTCGTCCGACTGGATCCTGATCATCTCGCGGACGATGGCGTCGCGGCGGGCCGCATCGGTGGTGCCGCGCCATTCGTCGTAGAGACCCATCAGCTTTTGGCCGAACTCGGCATCCGGCTTCTCGCCGGCGGCGCCGGCGGTCTGCACGTACTGGCCCCATTTCGGGTATTGCAGCCAGTTCTGGTCGACCGGCGCCAGCTGCGAGGGCACGGTCGTCGGCGTGATCAGGCCGTTGTCCCAGCCGGTCCACACCGACATCACCGTGTCGCCGGCGAAGATCCGCTGCAGGAACACGTCGCGCTGCGACTGGGCGGTGTGAAGGGAGATGCCGATCTTGGCCCAGCTCTCGCGGACCAGCTGCAGGATGTCGGTCTCGAGAGTGCGCTCGCCGGCGCTCTCGACCACGATCTCCAGCCGCTTGCCGTTCGGCATCAGCCGGACGCCGTCGCCGTCGCGCTTGGTCAGGCCGATCTCGTCCAGCAGGGCGTTGGCTTTCTCCGGATCGAACGTGGCCCATCCGGTCGCCAGCGCCTCGTCGTAATAGGGCGATTCCGGCAGCACCGTGTTCTGGCTCGGCCGGGCCTGGCCGAAGAACACGGTCTGGTTGATCTCGTCGCGGTCGATGCCGAGCGACAGGGCGCGGCGGAAGCGGACGTCGCGGTTGAGAACCCGCCAGTCCTTGTCGTTGCAGTTCAGGTTCGGATAGAGGGCGACCTCGGAGCCGAGCGCCGTCGGCCACAGCCGCACCTTGTAGCCGCCTTTCTGTTCCCCGGCCTTGAGGAAGCTGATGTTGTCGAAGCGCAGGCCGCGCGCCTGCAGGTCGGCCTCGCCGGTGCCGGTCTTGGCCGGGATCAGCGAGCCCTCGACCACGTTGACGATGACCCGGTCGAGATAGGGCAGCTGCCGGCCCTGGCCGTCGACCCGGTGGTAATAGGGGTTGCGGACGAAGACGAAGCGCTCCGCCGGCGCCTTGGTGGTGTTGACCCAGGGCTCCAGCACCGGCAGGTCCGTATTGGCCGAATCGATCAGCTTCTCGCGCTGCTTGTACAGGGCGACCCAGTTGCGGGCGCCGGCTTGCTTGACCAGCACGTCCAGCGCGGCGGAGTCGGTGTATTTCTTGTGGAACTGCTTCAGGTAATGCGCTGGCGCGAAGATGTAGAGCGGCGCCGGTCCGGCGAGCGCCGGCAGGAAGTCCGGGTTCGGCTTGGACCAGGAATAGCGGACGGTCTGCGCGTCCGGGAACTCGACCTTCGGCTGCTCGCCGTCGACCAGCAGCCGGGTGTCCGGGCCGTAGGGCATCAGCTCCTTGTCCAGCGACACGTCCTCCCAGAAGTAGCGGAAGTCGTCGCTGGTGAAGGGCTGGCCGTCGGACCATTTGTGGCCCGGCCGCAGATGCAGCGTGAACACCTTCTCGCCGTCGACATCGACCGACTGCAGGATGTCCGGATGCAGCTTGAAGTCCGGTCCGTAGCCGACAAGCCGGGCATAGCTGTAGGTGTTCATGATCCGGATGTCGCGGGCCCGGCCGGCCATCCAGTTGATCTCGCCGCCCGGCTTGCCGGGCTCCTTCCGCTCCGCCGCCAGGTCGACCACCGACGGCACTTCCGGCACGCGCTGCGCCACCGGCGGCAGCTTGCCGGCCGCCACATCCTGCTCGTACATCGGCGTCTCGACCAGCGTCGCGGCGCCGGCCGGGACGGCAACAGCCATCGCGACGGCAGCCGCGGCGGCCGTGGCCAAACGTGAAATCCAGGTCATCTGCCTACCCTGTTGTGGGTTTTGGTCGTTTCCCTCGAAGACCGGCAGTATCGGCCCCGCGGGTGGGGATTGTGAAGCGGGACAATTGGGGCAGGGCGACGACGCGCCACCCTTCTCCAGAATCCATCCGGAACGGAACGGGTCTTCGGAAAGTCATTACGGGTGAGACCGTCAGCACTTGCGCACGGGCGGCACCGTAGGGACGAACGGAGACGGCGTGATGTCGAATTCGATCTGGAAACGCTACGGCTATGGATGGGTGACGCTGGGCTTCTTCGTCATCTCGCTGATCGGGCACTGGCTGTTCGGCTGGTTCGCCTATGTCGACGAGCAGCGGCAGCACGGGGCCGCGCCGGAGATCGCGGCCTATGTCGTCGAGATGTCGCGCGACACGCTGGAGAACTGGCAGTCGGAATTCCTGCAGCTGCTCTGGCAGATCGGCGGCCTGGCCTTCCTGCTCTATGTCGGCTCGCCGCAGTCCAAGGAGGGCGACGACCGGATGGAGGCGAAGCTGGACGCCATCCTCGCCGCGGTCGAGCCGGACCGGGCCGACGCGCTGATCGACGAGATCGACCGCGACTATGCCGGCCGGCACACCGATCACCGCTGGACCAGGATGGCGGCGTCGGGCGCGCCGTCGCGTCAGCCGCCCTCGCGGTAGTTCCTGCGGACCGCCTCCTCGGAGGCCCGCTTCATCTCCGGGCTGCGGCGGCGACGGCGCCATTGCATGGTGCCGTAGATCATGCCGCCGGCCAGGATCGCGACCAGCAGCACGTCGATCACCAGCCACAGCCATCCGCCGATATCCATAGCCTTCCTGCGCCGTGACCTGGGCGGCGAGCGGCCGCCCTTCAGAGGGTGACTCCGCGGGCGGTGGTTCGGTTCCCTGGGCGTGTCAGGCCGGCCGGATCCGCAGCGCCTCGTCGGCGACGACCTGCTCCTCGTCGGTCGGGATCACCAGCACGGCGACACCGCCGCCGGGCATGGCGCCGAGCCAGCCGAGCCGATCGCAGATCCGGGCGCGGATCTCCGGCTGGTGCTCGCCGATGCCGGCGGTGAAGACCAGGGCGTCGAGCCCGCCCAGCGTGACGGCAAGGGCCGCCACCGCCTGGGCGATGCGGAAGGTGAAGATCTCGACCGCCTCGCGCGCCGCCGGATCGGCGCTGGCCAGCAGCTCGCGCGTGTCGCCGCTGATCCCGGACAGGCCGAGCAGCCCGGCGCGGTGGTACAGCAGGTCCTCCACCTCCGCGACCGTCATGCCGCCGGGCCCGAGCAGATGCAGCAGCACGCCGGCGTCGAGCGCGCCGGGCCGGGTCGCCATCGGCACCCCGTCGAGGGCGGAGAAGCCCATCGTCGTCTCGACGCTGACCCCGTCCCGCAGGGCGCACAGGCTGGCGCCGCTGCCGAGATGGGCGACGACCACACGGCCGGCCGCGATCTCCGGATGGTCGCGGCGCAGCGTGTCGGCGATGAACCGGTAGGACAGGCCATGGAAGCCGTAGCGCTTGATGCCGCGGTCGTGCAGCGGCCGGGGCAGGGCGAAGCGGCGCACGTGATCCGGCTGCCCGGCATGGAAGGCGGTGTCGAAGGAGGCGGTCTGGACGATGCCGGGCCGCAGCGCGCCCATCGCTTCGATCAGCCGCAGCGCCGGCGGCTGGTGCAGCGGCGCCAGCGGCACCAGCGCCTCCAGCTGCCCGAAGACGTCCCCGGTGACGCGGACCGGGCCGGTGAAGGCCTCGCCGCCATGCACCACCCGGTGCCCGGCCAAAGCGAGGCCGTCGAGGCCGAGCCGGTCGTCCAGCACGCCCAGGCAGCCGCCGAGCACGGCCTGCAGGTCGCCCGCATCCGCGACGCCGATGCCGATGGGGTCGGAGACGCCCTCCAGCCGCAGCGCCGGCGGCTGTCCCTTGAGGTCGAGCACGGCCTTGGCGCGGCGCACCGCCCGGCCGTCGCGCGCTTCGAACAGGCCGAGCTTGATCGAGGAGGAGCCGGCGTTGAGGGCCAGGATCTCCATCTCAGTCGAACGGCGCCGCGGTGCCGCGGGCGGGCCAGCTCCAGTCGGCGACATCCGGCATGTCGCGGCCGTGCTGCCGGACATAGTCGTGATGCTCCGCCAGCCGCTCCTGGAACCGGCGGCGGGCCCGGTCGCCCTCGGCGCCGAGCTGCGGCAGCCGGTCGATCGCGGCGATGGCCAGGTGGAACCGGTCCAGCTGGTTCAGCACCACCATGTCGAAGGGCGTGGTCGTCGTGCCCTCCTCGCGATAGCCGTGGACGTGGAAATTGTCGTGGTTGGTGCGCTTGTAGGTCAGGCGGTGGACCAGCTGCGGATAGCCGTGGAAGGCGAAGATCACCGGCCTGTCCCTGGTGAACAGGGCGGTGAACGTCTCCTCCGGCAGCCCGTGCGGATGCTGCGCCTTCGGCTGCAGCGCCATCAGGTCGACGACATTGACCAGGCGGATGCGCAGCGCCGGCAGCTGCTCGCGCAGCAGCGACACGGCGGCGACCGCCTCCAGCGTCGGCACGTCGCCGGCGCAGGCCAGCACCACGTCCGGGTCGCCGTCGCCCTCGTTGCTGGCCCAGCCCCAGCGGCCGATGCCGGCGGCGCAATGGGCGGCGGCGCGGTCGATGTCCAGCCATTGCGGCGACGGCTGCTTGCCGGCGACGATGACGTTGATCCGGTCATAGGTGCGCAGGCAGTGGTCGGTCACCGCCAGCAGGGTGTTGCCGTCCGGCGGCAGATAGATCCGGACGATGTCGGCCTTCTTGTTGACCACATGGTCGATGAAGCCCGGATCCTGGTGGCTGAAGCCGTTGTGGTCCTGCCGCCAGACATGCGAGGTCAGCAGGTAGTTCAGCGACGAGATCGGCTGCCGCCACTCCAGCTCGCGGGTGACCTTCAGCCATTTGGCGTGCTGGTTCACCATCGAATCGACGATGTGGATGAAGGCCTCGTAGCAGGAGAACAGGCCGTGCCGGCCGGTCAGGAGATAGCCCTCCAGCCAGCCCTGGCACAGATGCTCGCTCAGCACCTCCATCACCCGGCCCTCGGGGGCCAGGTGCACGTCCTCGGGCAGGATGTCCTCCATCCACACCCGGTCGGTCGCCTCGAACACGGCGTCGAGGCGGTTGGACGCGGTCTCGTCCGGCCCCATCAGCCGGAACGTCTCCGGGTTCTGCCGGATAACGTCGCGCAGCAGCTGGCCCATGGCGCGGGTGGCCTCGCCGCGGCTGCCGCCCGGGCCCGGCACGTCGAGGGCGAAGCTGCGGTAGTCCGGAAGCTCGAGTTCCTTCCGCAGGCGTCCGCCATTGGCGTGCGGATTCGCGCCCATGCGCCGGTCGCCCTGCGGCGCCAGCGCCTGCAGCTCCGGCACCAGCCGGCCGGACTCGTCGAACAGCTCCTCCGGCCGGTAGCTGCGCATCCAGGCCTCGAGCTGGGCGAGGTGCTCCGGCTTGTCGGCGAGGCCGGACAGCGGCACCTGGTGCGACCGCCAGAACCCCTCGGTCTTCAGCCCGTCGACCTCCTTCGGCCCGGTCCAGCCCTTGGGCGTGCGCAGGACGATCATCGGCCAGGGCGGCCGGGCCAGGCCGTCGGCCTGCGTGCCCGCCCGGATCTCGCGGATGCGGTCGACCACGATGTCGAGGGTGGCGGCCATGGCCTGGTGCGTCGGCGCGGGATCGGAGCCCTCGACGAAATAGGGCTCGTAGCCGAAGCCTTCGAACAGCCGCAGCAGCGTCTCGTCGGTCATCCGGCCGAGGATGGTCGGGTTGGCGATCTTGTAGCCGTTCAGGTGGAGGATCGGCAGCACCGCGCCGTCGACCCGCGGGTTGAGGAACTTGTTGGAGTGCCAGGAGGCCGCCAGCGGCCCGGTCTCGGCCTCGCCGTCGCCGATGACGCAGGCGACGATCAGCTCCGGGTTGTCGAAAGCGGCGCCATAGGCATGGGCCAGGGCGTAGCCCAGCTCGCCGCCCTCATGGATCGACCCCGGCGTCTCCGGCGCGGCGTGGCTGGGGATGCCGCCGGGGAAGGAGAACTGTCGGAACAGCCGGCCCATCCCCTCCCGGTCCCGACCGATCTCCGGATAGATCTCGGAATAGGTGCCTTCGAGATACGTGTTGGCGACCACCGCCGGCCCGCCGTGGCCGGGGCCGCAGATGAAGATCATGTCGAGGTCGTCGCGGGCGATCACGCGGTTGAGGTGGGCGTAGATGAAGTTCAGCCCGGGCGTCGTGCCCCAGTGGCCGAGCAGCCTGGGCTTGATGTGCCCGATCGCCAGCGGCTCTTCGAGCAGCGGGTTGTCGAGCAGGTAGATCTGCCCGACCGACAGGTAGTTCGCCGCCCGCCAATAGGCGTCGAGCAGCTCCAGCTCCCGTTCCATGGCTTGGTTCTCCGATATCCCGCCCGGTCGTCTTCCCCAGTGATCTGAAGCGGACCGGCGATAATTCCAGGCCGTGCCGGCCATTCTCCGGAAAACGGTCGGGCCCGGACCGGAACGGCTCGTCCGCGGGCGCTGTTGCCGAACTGAATCCCACTCAGTCTCAGCCATGGGAGAATGCGCGATGGCCCGCCCGACCGCCGGCGACGTCCTGGTCGAAACCCTGATCGACTGGGGGGTGGACACCGTCTTCGGAATTCCCGGCGACGGCATCAACGGGGTGATCGAGGCGCTGCGGACCCGGCAGGACCGGATCCGCTTCATCCAGGTGCGGCACGAGGAATCGGCCGCTTTCGCCGCCTGCGCCTACGCCAAATGGACCGGCAAGCTGGGCGTCTGCCTCGCCACCTCCGGCCCCGGCGGCATCCATCTGCTGAACGGGCTCTACGACGCCAAGCTGGACGGCCAGCCCGTGCTGGCCATCACCGGGCTGCAGTTCCACGACCTGGTGCACACCTTCACCCAGCAGGATGTCGAGCTGGACAAGCTGTTCGCCGATGTCGCGGCCTACAACGTCCGGATCATGGGGCCGAACCATGTCGAGAACGCGGTCGAGCTGGCCTGCCGGACGGCGCTGGCCCGGCGCGGGGTGGCCCATGTCACCATCCCGGTCGACATGCAGTCGCAGCCGGTCGAGGCACGGACGCGGTCGGAGCGCAACGTGCCCGGCCACGCCTCCGACGTCATGGCCCCTCCGGCCCAGATGCCGGGCGAGGACCAGATCGCGCGCGCCGCCGCGATCCTGAATGCGGGGAAGAAGACGGCGATCCTGGCCGGCCGCGGCGCGCTCGGCGCCCGCGACGTGCTGGAGGCGGTGGCGGAGCGGCTGGGCGCGCCGGTGATCAAGCCACTGCTCGGCAAGGGCGTGCTGCCGGACGACAGCCCCTGTTCGACGGGCGGCATCGGGCTGCTCGGCACCCTGCCGTCGCAGGAGGCGCTGGAGGACTGCGACACGCTGCTGATCGCCGGCAGCGCCTTCCCCTATATCGAGTACTACCCGAAGCCGGGGCAGGCGCGGGCGGTGCAGATCGACCTCGACCCGCAGCGCATCGGCCTGCGGTACCCGGTCGAGGCCGGCCTGGTCGGCGACACGCGGAAGGTGCTGGAGCAGCTGCTGCCACGCCTGGCCCATCGCGACGACCGCTCCTTCCTGGCCGGGGCGCAGGAGGGAATGAAGGCGTGGAACGCGCTGATGGTCGAGCGCGGCACCCGCCAGGACCAGCCGATGAAGCCGCAGGTGGTGGCGCATGAGCTGGACCGGCTGCTGCGTCACGACGCCATCGTCGCCACCGATTCCGGCACCATCACCACCTGGGCGGCGCGGCACCTGACGATGCGGGACGGGATGATGTTCTCCTGCTCCGGCAACCTCGCCTCGATGGCCTGCGGCCTGCCCTATGCCATCGCCGCGGCGGTCGCCTATCCGGACCGGCAGGTGGTGTGCTTCATCGGCGACGGCGGGCTGACCATGCTGATCGGCGAGCTGGCCACCTGCGTGAAGTACAACCTCGACATCAAGATCGTGGTGATCAAGAACAACGCTCTCGGCCAGATCAAGTGGGAGCAGATGGTGTTCCTGGGCAACCCGGAATATGTCTGCGAGCTGCAGCCGGTCGACTTCGCCGCGGTGGCCCGGGGCTTCGGCGTCGCCGGCTGGTCCGTGGACGACCCGGCCCGCTGCGGCGAGGTGCTGCGCGAGGCGATGGCGGCGCCCGGCCCGGCCCTGGTCGAGGCCATCGTCGACCCGCACGAGCCGCCGATGCCGGCCAAGGCGACGCTGAAGCAGGCGGCGCATCTGGCGGCGTCCCTGGCCCGCGGCACGCCGGCCCGGCGCAAGATCGCGATGACGGTCGCCTCCGACACGGTGCGGGAGCTGGTCTAGGCGCGGCCGTCCGAGGCGACGCTCCGGGCGCGTCAGGCGAAGATCGCGATCAGCAGGAGCACGGCCGCGACCAGGAGGCCGACCAGGATCGGCAGCGTCGAGTGGCGGCCGCCCTCCTGCTCCGGCCCGCGCGCCAGGCTGGTGTCGAGCGCGCTCTCGATCGCCTGCCGCCCCTCTGGCTCGCCCTCCACCGGCCGGCCCACGGCGTCGCCCGGGCCTCGCCGTGCCGTCTCGGGATCCGACGTCATGTCTCGTCTCCACCGGCAATCTCCGCGGCGGCCGGACATGGCCACCGCTGACGGATCAATGGCGGCGGGCAGCGTCCCGTTCCGGTCGCATGGACCGGGCGGTGCCGGTCGTCCCGGACGATGCGGGAAGAACGGCGGCGTCGATGTCGGGGACGGGAAAGATGGTGCCGAAGCGGGGATTCGAACCCCGGACCTACTGATTACGAATCAGTTGCTCTACCCCTGAGCTACTTCGGCGCCGCAGGGCGGGCACCCTATACAGGGCGCGCGCCGCAGCGTCAACCGGCGGTCGCGGCCGGAACCGGGGCGACCGCCGTGGTCCCGGCCGGCGGCACCGGCGCGGGCAGGAAGGCATCGATCTCGACCGGCGCCGGGACCAGGCCGCGGGTCGGGCCGGGGATGCGCCAGGCCAGCGTGTCGAAGCCGTGGCAATGGCCGCACAGCGCCGACCAGCGGTCGGCCTGGGCGCCGCAGGCATCGCATTCCCAGGCCTCGTCCGGCGCCGCGGTCTGGGCCTTGGCCAGCCAGCTGCGCGCCGCGATCGGGTCGTTGCGCTCCGCCGTCTCCAGATCGGCCAGCAGGCGGTAGACGCGCCGCGACGGCGCCACCTGCTCGGCCTTCAGGAGGTGGGTGCGGGCGCTGCCCCAGAGCTGGGCCGACAGCTCGGCCTCGGCCAGGGTCAGGAGGCCGGTCGCCGAATCCGGCCGCAGCCGCACCAGCTTCTCCAGCCGCTTGACCTTCAAGAGCGTGCCCTCGTCGGCCGGGCCCAGCGCGGCATAGGCGCGGGCGATCTCCGGATGCGGCGTGCGGCCCCAGCTCTTCTCCAGCAGGCGCGCGGCCTGAGAGTCGCGGCCGGTCCGCTGCAGCAGCGCGCTCTCCTGCAGCGCTGCCGGCACGAAGTCCGGCTCCAGCCCCACCGCCTTGTGGGCGAAGTCCAGCGCCTGGGACAGGTTGCCCTCATCCTCGGCCTCGCGGCTGCGCTCGACCAGGATGCGGGTCTTGTAGCGCCGCCCGTCCTCGGCCGAGATCGCCTTGACCCGGACGGACTGGGCGAGGCTCAGCTGGGCGTCGGCCCAGCGCCGCTGCGCCACCTCCAGGTCGAAGCAGGCGCGGTGGGTCCAGGCCGCGTCCGGCCGCAGCGACCGGGCCCGCTGCGCCATCTCCAGCGCCGGCGCGGAGTCCTTGTTGCGCAGCGACTGGTTCAGCAGGCCGCGCAGGCCCAGGAACTCCATGTCCGGCCGGCGCAGCATCGCCTCGAAATAGCGGGTGGCGGCGGTGTCGTCGCCGGCCAGCTGCGCCGCCTGGGCGGACAGCAGCAGGGTCAGCGGCGGCTCGTCCAGCAGCACGTCGGCCTTGCGGGCGAAGCGGCGCGCCGCCTCGGCGTCGCCGGCGGCGACCGCGACCATGCCGCGGGTCAGGGCGCGATAGCCCTTCTCGCGCCGGGCGAAGCGGCGGCCCTCGACGAAGCGGCCCGGGGCCCGGCGCAGCGAGCGCCAGAAGCGGTACAGCCAGGCCGCCAGCAGCATCAGCGCCGCCGCGGCCGCCACCAGCACCGCGACCGAGGTCTCGATCACCCGGCCCTGCCACTGGATCTCGACATGGCCCGGCCGGTCCGCCAGCCAGACTGCGACGGCGATCAGGAGGGCGAGCTTGAGGGCGTAGAGCAGCAGACGCTTCATGGCGCCTTCGGGGGCTGGGTGTCGGCGGGCTTGGCTCCGGCATCGCCGGCCGCGGCATTGCTCGCCGCCGCCAGGCGCTGCACCGCCAGGGCGGACAGGCTCTGCAGCGCCGATTCCGCCGACAGCCGGGCCTCGGCCTGGCTGCGCCAGCCGGCCAGGGCGGAGGCCGCGGGGCCGCTCAGGCCCTTGGCCGCCTCGACCGCGCCGGCCAGGTCGCCGCGCTGCAGCCGGCCTTCGGCCCGGGCCAGAACGGCGTTGGTGTCGGTGCCCTCGACCTCGCCCGGGGCCGGGCGGACGGTGACCAGGTCCTGGACCACGGACAGGCTGCGGTCGACCCAGTCGCCGCTCTGCGGCTGGTCGGCCTTGCGCGCCGCCTCCGCCGCCTGGGCGAAGCCGGTGGCCAGGGCGGCGCGGCTCGGCACGCCCTTCGCCGCCGGCTCCAGCGCCGCCACGGCGTTGGCCAGGCCCGGATCGTTCTGGGCCAGGCCGCGCAGCAGGGCCAGGGTCTCGTCCAGGGGGGCGCCGGTGTCCAGCGCGCTGCGCAGCTGGCCCGCGGCCAGGCTCAGCGCCTGGGCGCCGGTGTCGCTGTTGCGCAGCCGCTCGACCGTCGCCTTGACCGCGTCGACCTGCTGCTGCAGCGCCGCCAGGGTGCTGCCGTTGGCCTGGGCGCCGGACGACAGGGTGGCGACCGTGTCGCCCAGCGTCTTCACCGCGGCCTGGGCCGATTCCAGCGCCGCGATCCGGGCCTCCAGCGCCGCCACGGCCTCCGGGGCCGGTGCGGGGGCTGCCGGGGCGGGAGCGGGCTGCTGCGGCTGCTGTTGCGGCTGGGCATTCGGCTGGCCCTGCTGCGGCGCCGTGCCGGCCAGCTGGTCCAGCTTCTGCTGGATCGCGTCGACCCGCGCGGCCAGCTCGGCGCGGCCCTTCTCGATCGCCGCGGGATCGACCGGGCCGCCGGGCGGCTTCTCCAGCGCCTCGACCCGCTTGCCCAGCCCGTCGATCGCCTCGGAGATGCCGGACGGGAAGTCGGCCAGGCGCTTCTCGATGAAGGCGACCCGGTCGCCCAGCGTCGGCGATCCCTGCGGCGCCGGGGCGGGCGTAGCGGGGGCGAACAGTCGCGGCGACCAGATCGGCGCGGTGGCCGAGATCGCGGCGAAGACAATGGCGACGGCGGCCGCGGTCCAGGCCGAGCGGGCGACATTGCCCGGCGGCTCGGCCGGAGGGGCCGGCGGAATGGTCGGCGGGCCGACGCGCGGCGGGCCGGGCGGCGTCTCCGGCTCGGCCAGCTCGGCCGGCTCGGGCGCGCCTTCCTCCGGCGTCGCCGGACGGGTGCGCGCCAGCTCGGCCGGGTCGAGCGCGATGTCGTGGGTCCTGGCGGCGGCCAGGATGTCGGCGTGGCGCTGCTCCGGAATGGCGTTGCGCCGCTTCCAGCCCTGCACGGTGGTCACCGGCACGGTCAGCTTCGCCGCCATCGGCCGGATGCCGCCGAAGGCCTCGATCACCCGCTCGGTCGGGGTCAGCGGCCCCTCGGCCGGAAGGCCCAGGGCCTCCTCGGGCGGCGGGGCGGCGGGGTCGCCGGCCTTCTCGTCGGGGGACTCCGGCTGAGCCTGAGAGGTGGCCGACGCGTCGTCCGGCTGCTGGGAGTCAGGGCCGGGGGCCGCTGCTTCGCCTGGCTTGTCGGGGGTCGGGTCCATACCGTTCGCCGTCCTCGTCTCTTGCTCAGCGGGAAAATCGGAAAGCCGCGCCAGCAGCGACGGCGAATCCGGCCTGTCCGCGATTCGCACCGCCCGCCAGGGCGACGGATCCAGCGCCTGGGCGACGGCCGGGCTCAGGCAGACCGCCGTCAGCCCGGCGAGGCGATGGGTCAGTTCGACCCGGGCCGCGAGGGTAGCAAAGACCTTCGCCGTGCGGGGAGAGAAAAACACCACCCCGGCCAGCCCGGGGTCGGCCAGGCCGGCCATCGCCGCCGGCGGCAGCGCCGCGGCCGGCCGGGCGCGGTACAGGACGATCCGCCGCACGGTGAAGCCCGCGAGCAGGGCGGGCAGGTCGCGCGCCACGTCCTCGCCCGACGGGTGCAGCAGCACGCCGCCCGCCGGGTCCAGCCGGGCCCGGGCCAGGTCGGCCAGGTCCGCCCCGTCGCCGGCGGCGCTGGCCACGTCGCGGAAGCCGAGCGAGCGGGCCAGCTCGGCGGTGGCGTCGCCGACCGCCAGCACCGGCAGGTCGCGCCGCGCCACCCGCCGGGCGAAGGCGTCGATGCCGTTGCGGCTGGTGGCCAGCACCGCCTGCACGTCGCCGAGGTCGATCGGGCCGGGGTCGACCGGCTCGATCTCCAGGATCGGGGCGATCACCGGGTCGAGGCCTTGGTCGCGCATCGCCTCGGCGAAGCGCTCGGCCTCCTCCCGCGGCCGGGTGACCAGCCAGCGCGTCATCCGGTCGCGTCCATCCGGGCGGCCCTCACCCGGCCAGGAAACGCGGGCCGATGCGGCGGCGCAGGGCCTCGCCGGCCTCGGTGCCCAGCCGTGCCGCCTCGGACCGATGGCCGCCGCGCCGGTCCTCGTGCATCTCGCTGCCGTCCGGCAGGGCGACGCGGGAGATCAGCGTCAGCGTGTCGCCGGGCCCCAGCTCGGCCAGCGCCGCGATCGGGGTGCGGCAGCTGCCGTCCAGCGCCGCCAGCAAGGCGCGCTCGGCCGCCACCCGGTCGCCGGTGTCGCGGTCGTGGATCGGGGCCAGCAGGGCGCGAATCCGGTCGTCCGCCTCGCGGCATTCGATGCCGATGGCGCCCTGCGCCACCGCCGGCAGCATCTCCTGCGGGTCGAGCACGGCCGAGACCCGGTCGGCCCGGCCGATGCGCCTCAGCCCGGCCAGGGCCAGGAGGGTGGCGTCGACCGTCCCGGCGTCCAGCTTGGCCAGCCGGGTGTCGACATTGCCGCGGAACGGCACCACCTGCAGGTCGGGCCGCAGCGCCAGCAGCTGCGCCTGCCGCCGCAGGCTGGAGGTGCCGACCACCGCGCCCGGCGTCAGCGCCGCCAGGCTGGCCGGGCCGGTCAGGGCGGTGTCGCGGGCGAACAGCGCGTCGCGCGGGTCCTCGCGCGGCAGCAGGGCGCCGATGATCAGCCCGTCCGGCAGCCGGGTCGGCATGTCCTTCATCGAATGGACGGCGATGTCCAGGCTGCCGTCCAGGAGGCCGTCCTCGATCTCCTTGGTGAACAGCCCCTTGCCGCCGATCTCGGACAGGGGCCGGTCCTGCACCCGGTCGCCGGTGGTGCGGACGATCTGGATCTCGACCGCGCCGGGCGCGGCCAGGGCCGGATGCGCCGCGATCAGACGCCGCCGCGTCTCCTCGGCCTGGGCGAGGGCAAGGGCGCTGCCGCGCGTGCCGATGCGGAGAACGGTGTCCATGGCCCGACTTCTAGAAGCCCGGCGCCCGCCGGGCAAGCCGCGCGCAGCGGTTGCGGCGACGTGGCCGGTCGGCGAGGAGACGGGCTTGCCAAAATTTGCCAAGGCGCTCATTCTTCCGATCATGAGCACGATGAACATCTCCCTGCCCGAGGGCCTGAAGTCGTTCGTCGACGAGCAGGTCAGCCAGCGCGGCTACGGCACCAGCAGCGAGTATGTGCGCGAGCTGATCCGCAAGGATCAGGACCGCCAGCGGCTTCGCAGTTTCCTGCTCGCAGGTGCCGAGTCACCACTCACTCCCCCGATCGACGCTGCCTATTTCGAAGGATTGCGAGACCGGATCCGCAAGGCTGCGAAGCCCGGCGACGGGGAGTGAAGCTCAAGGCCATCGCCCTCCGCGAGCAGGCCAGGCGCGATATCGACGACGCGGTCGCTTATTATTTGGAGGAGGGGGCTGCCGAGGCCGCGCTCGGCTTCGTCCACGCGCTGGAGCAGGCTTACGCTCACATCAGCCGCCATCCTGCCACCGGCTCTCCACGCTACGCCCATGAGCTGAGCTTGCCAGGGCTGCGCTTTTGGCCGTTAGCGCGCTACCCCCATCTGATCTTCTACGTTGCGCATGACCACACCATCGACGTCTGGCGCATTGCGCACGGCAAGCGAAACATCCCGGCCTGGATGCAGGATCCCGAGGCCTCCTGAGGTCTTCCGGTCCTTTCGCCGCGCCGGCAGACCGCCTATATCGGGCCGATCATGATCGTGCTCGGCATCGAGACCTCCTGCGACGAGACGGCGGCGGCCCTGGTCGACGACCGGCGCCGCATCCTCGCCAATGTCGTGCTCAGCCAGATCGAGGAGCACGCCCCCTATGGCGGCGTGGTCCCCGAGGTGGCGGCGCGCGCCCATCTCGCCCATCTCGACGGCGTGGTCCGCCGGGCGCTGGCCGAGGCCGGGATCGGCCTCGACGCGGTCGACGGCATCGCCGCCACCGCCGGGCCGGGGCTGATCGGCGGCGTCGCCGTCGGGGTGATGACCGCCAAGGGCATCGCCGCCGCCCGCGGCCTGCCCTTCCTCGGCGTCAACCACCTGGAAGGCCATGCCCTGACGGCGCGGCTGACCGACGGCGTCGAGTTCCCGTACCTGCTGCTGCTGGTCTCCGGCGGCCATTGCCAGCTGCTCTGCGTCGAGGGCGTCGGCCGGTACCGGCGCTGGGGGACCACCATCGACGACGCGGTCGGCGAGGCCTTCGACAAGGTCGCCAAGATGCTCGGCCTCGGCCATCCCGGCGGCCCGCTGGTCGAGGCCGCGGCGAAGACCGGCGATCCGAAGCGCTTCGCCCTGCCGCGGCCGATGGTCGGGCGGCCGGATTGCGACTTCTCCTTCTCCGGCCTCAAGACCGCGGTGCGCCGCGCCGTGGCCGGGCTGCCGCAGCCGCCGGCGCCGCGGGACGTCGCCGATCTCTGCGCCGCCTTCCAGGAGTCGGTGGCGGCCTCGCTGGCCGACCGCGCCAAGCGCGCGATCGCCCGGTTCCGGGCCGAGCATCCGGCCGGCGGCGCCTTCGTCGTGGCCGGCGGCGTCGCCGCCAACCAGCGGCTGCGGACCCGCCTGTCCGAGGTGTCGGAGAAGGCCGGGCTGCCCTTCGTCGCGCCGCCGCTCGCGCTGTGCACCGACAACGGCGCGATGATCGCCTGGGCCGGGCTGGAGCGGCTGCGCCTCGGCCTGGTCGACGGGCTCGACTGCGCGCCACGGCCGCGCTGGCCGCTCGATCCCACCGCCACCGCGGCGATCGGCGCCGGGGTGAAGGCTTGAGCCCCCATGACTAGAGGGCGCATCGCCGTGATCGGCGCCGGCGCCTGGGGCACGGCGCTGGCGCAGAGCTTCGCCGGGGCCGGGCACAAGGTGGTGCTGTGGGCCCGCGATCCGGACCGCGCCGCGGCGATGCGGGACAGCCGCGAGAACGCCGCCTATCTGCCCGGCATCGCGCTGCATCCGGGGATCGCGGTCACCGCCGACCTCATGGCGGCCGAGGGGCTGCGGGTCCTGGCCGTGCCGGCGCAGCATCTGCGCGCGATCCTGGAACGGCTGCCGCCGCGGGCGGGGCCCTTGGTGATCACCGCCAAGGGCATCGAGACCGCGACCGGGCTGTTCATGGATCAGGTCACCGCCGAGGCGCGGCCGGAGGCGGCGCCGGCGCTGCTGTCCGGCCCCAGCTTCGCCGCCGAGGTGGCGCGCGGCCTGCCGACCGCCCTGACCCTGGCCTGCGCCGATGCCGGGGCCGGCGCCGCCCTGGCCCGCAGCCTCGGCCACGGGACGCTGCGCCTGTACTGGAGCGAGGATCTGCGCGGCGTCGCCCTCGGCGGCGCCCTGAAGAACGTGCTGGCGATCGCCGCCGGCATCGTCACCGGCCGCGGGCTGGGCGAGAACGCCCGGGCGGCGCTGGTCACCCGCGGCCTCGCCGAGATGGCGCGGCTCGGCGCCGGGCTCGGGGCGCGGCCGGAGACGCTGACCGGCCTGTCCGGCCTCGGCGACCTGCTGCTGACCGCCTGCAGCGCCACCAGCCGCAACACCTCGCTCGGCATCGCGCTGGGGCAGGGAAGGACCCTGACGGAGATCCTGGGCGAGCGCCGGTCGGTCACCGAGGGGGTGTGGACCGCGGCGGCGGCGGCCCGGCTGGCGGCGCAGTCGGGCGTCGACGCGCCGGTGATCGCCGCCGTCGACGCCGTGCTGAACCGCGGCGCCGCGATCGACACCACCGTCGCCGGCCTGCTGCTGCGCCCGGCGAAGCGCGAGGCCTGACCTGGAACTGCCCGGCCGTTTCCGCTAGCGTCGCCAGCATCAGCGTATCGGAGGAATCCTTGCAGTTCTCGATCGTCACCGTCGACCGGCCGGACGGGCTGGAGATCCGCCTCGCCAACCGGCCGGCGCATCTCGCCTATCTCGAGGCCAATGCCGCCCGCATCATCGCGGCCGGCCCGCACCTCTCGGCCGACGGGCAGACCATGATCGGCAGCCTGCTGCTGATCGAGGCGGCGGACCGGGCGGAGGCGGAGCGCTTCGTCGCCGACGACCCGTTCAGCAAGGCGGGGCTGCCGGCCAGCGTCGCCATCACGCCCTGGCGCCGCGTCTATCCGAAGGCCTGAGCCATGAAGCACTGGCTGGTCAAGTCCGAGCCCGTCAAATGGGGCTGGGAGCAGATGGTCAAGGCCGAGCGCACCCATTGGGACGGGGTGCGGAACTATGCGGCCTCGAACAACCTGAAGGCGATGAAGATCGGCGACGAGGCGTTCTTCTACCACTCCAACGAGGGGCTGGAGATCGTCGGCATCGTCGAGATCGTGCGCGAATACTACCCGGACCCGAGCGACGAGAGCGGCCGTTTCGGCATGGTCGACGTGCAGGCCGCGCGGCCGCTGAAGACTCCGGTGACCTTGAAGCAGATGAAGGCCGACCCGGCCCTGTCCGACCTCGTGCTGATCCGCCAGGGGCGGTTGTCGGTCAGTCCTGTCAGCGACGCGGAATGGAAGCACATCTGCAAGCTCGGCGGCGTCGACCCGAAGTGAGGGGGGCCGTGGCATGAGCGACGTCCCTGCCGACGCTCATGTCTGGACGGCCGAGATCCCCGAGGACGATGCCGTGTTCACCGCCTGTCTGCCGTACCTGACCGCGGCGGAGCAGGCGCGGGCGGCGCGCTTCATCATGCCCGGCGACCGCCGCCGCTTCGCTGCCGCCCGGTCGCTGATGCGGCGGCTGCTGCAGGACATCACCCGGGTGCCGGCCGGCGAATGGGACTTCGCCATCGGCGACCACGGCAAGCCGCTGATCTGCCGGCCGGAGCAGGGGCGGTCGATCGGCATCAACATCTCCCATGCCGAGGGCATGGTCGCCTGCGCCGCGGCGCCGGGCACGGTGATCGGGGTCGATCTCGAATGGCTCGGCCGGGTGGTCGAGCCGCGCATCGCCGACCGCCGCTTCGCCGCGGCGGAGGCGGCGTCGGTGCGGGCGGTGCCGGCGGAGCGGCGGCGCGAGGCCTTCCTGCAGATCTGGACGGTCAAGGAGGCCTATGTGAAGGCGCTGGGCGGCGGCCTGACCATCGCGCTGGACAGCTTCGTGGTCGAGACGCTGTCGGAGCGGCCGCAGGTCCGCTTCCTCGATCCCGCGGTCGACGGCGCCGCCTGGCATTTCCGGCAGTGGCGGCCGTCGCCGCGGCACCTGCTGGGGCTGGCGCTGCGCGCGCCGCAGGGCCAGCCGGTCATCGCGGTCCGGCACGTTGCCCTGACACCCTGATAGCCGGCGTCGGCTCGGGCGGGCCGGGCAGGATCTCGCGCAGATAGGCGCCGATGCCGTAGCTCTGCTCCCACTGATAGGGGTAGCCCAGCGACACCTCCTCGAACCGGGTGCCGTCGCGCCAGTCGGTGTGGCGGACATGCAGATGGCCGCTGACCGCGACCGCGGCGCGGAAACGCCGGTGCCAGTCCTCGGTCAGCACCGTGCCGCACCAGGGGCTGAAGCGCGGGATGCGCGGGATCCGCACCAGGTCGCGGCGCAGCGGATAGTGGTTGACCAGGATGGTCGGCAGCCCGGCCGGCAGCGCCGCCAGGCGCCGGGCGGTGGCCTCGATCCGGGCCCGGCACCAGTCCTGCCGCGTCGGGTAGGGGTCGGGGTACAGCAGCAGCTCGTCGGCGCAGACGGCGCTTTCCTCCGCCGCCCAGGCCACCACCTCCTCGAGCGGCAGATCCGCCGGCCGGAAGCTGTAGTCGTAGAGGAGGAAGAGGGGCGCGATCGCATGCTCGCCGCCCGGGCCGGTCCAGATCGGATAGGGATCTTCCGGCGTGACCACCCCATGCCGCCGGGCCAGCGCGACCAGCGATTCGTAGCGCTCGACGCCGCGCGGGGCCGTGGGGTTGCGGGCCCGGGTCCACAGCTCGTGATTGCCCGGCACCCAGATCAGCCTGGCGAACTTCGCGGCCAGGACGGCGAAGGCGCGGCCCAGCCCGTCCGCGGTCTCGGCGATGTCGCCGGCCAGGATCAGCCAGTCCCCGGGATGATCGGGCAAGGCGTCCAGCCGCTCGAAGCTGGCGTCGGAGGCGAGGTGCAGGTCGCTGATGGCATAGAGGCGCATGGCGGCAGCCTACATGGCGCTGATCGTCATGATGAGCCGGAACTGCTCGGCGGGATCGAGCGCCATCACGCGGACCGTCGCCATCATGTCGTCATCGGGCCGGGCGAACAGCCTCACCGGGACGATCCACGCCCGCCGCGGGCGGGATTCCATGACAGCCTGCCGCGTATCTTCATCCCTGAGAGGGTTTCGACGGCTTCGTAGAGATCCCGCCTGGAAATCGCCAGAGCCTTGGTGCTGACCACAACGGCCTTTGGTCCGAAGGAAACGGCCCCGAAGCTCCATCTTCTCGGATAGCGCGGCAGCGTGCCGTAGTGTTCTGGCCGCAGATGAAATTGCAGTTGGTTGACGCCAGCCGTCGTAAACAGCCCTATCCGCTCGAAATTTCGCCATGGCACAAGATGTCCATGGCAATGAGAGAAAATACCGTCTTCGCCCATGGACAATTCATAGGTGCTGGATCGCCTATGCGTGCGGGCGAGGATGGAGGGGATAATGATGAAAATCACTGCGACGGCGAAGATGCCGACAGCGAAAATTTCCCAAGGGATGGTCGAGAGGAGTGCGGGGCCCTTCTTGATAATGACCGCAACAAACAGGAAAACGAGCATAACGTCGAAAGCAAGAATTAAATAGTCTTGCCTGGTGCTGATCCTTACGTGCAGTGCCTTCCCGCCGGGCGACGGCACCGACTTGGAGCCGGCCGCCGGCGAAACGGCCGGCGAATCACTCCGATGGTCGCCGATGAGCGGCATGACGATCGAGATCTGCCGGCCTGCGGCTCAGCGGGGGCGGCGGCGCTCGGCGAAGTGCCGCTCGGCGCGGGCCTCGGCGTAACGGCGGTCGGCCTGGGCCTTGACCTCGGGCCAGCGCTGGGCGGCCTCGGCGCTGCTCATCTTGCCGTACAGCGACATATACGCTTCATGGTGCATCAGGGTGCGCGGCTTTTCGGTCGCCTGCCAGGCTTCGAGATGCCAGGGCTCGCCGGCGTCCTCGAGCGCGCCGGTCGAGGCATAGATCCGCGCCTCGGCCCGGCTGCCGTCGGCCAGGGCCACGGTCACCGGCTGCAGCGCGTAGTCGTCGCTCTCGAAGAACTGCATCCGGTCCATCTCGTCGGGGATGAAGCCCTCGACCAGCAGCCCGTCGACCCGGCCGTCGGGATGCGGCACCAGGATCGGATAGCTCTCGCCCTTCACCTTGCGGCTCTGCCGGCCCAGCAGGGTCGCCGGCTGCGTCGCGAAGGCCGCCATCGGGCGGCCGACCACCAGCGCGAACAGGTCGGGATCCTGCAGCGTGCCGAAGAAGAACAGGCGCATCGGTCGTTTTCCTTCCCGGCCCGGACGGTTCCGACGGCACGGTCGGCCGCCCGTCATTGTGATGGTGCGAGGGGGCGCAATTTGATCCTGCCATGCCGAAAGTCAAGTCGATTCACGGAGGATTTCTTGAAGCCGAAAATCCGGCCTTTTTGCTGCTTTGTCAGGGTGTTTGCAGGTTTTTCTGTGAACCTGTGCAAATCAGCTATATACATTTATGTCGCGGCCGGCATCGGCCACCAACAGATTTGGGGGCAGCGGATGTTACAGGAGTTCAAGGCCTTCATTGCGCGTGGCAATGTGATCGACTTGGCGGTCGGTATCATCATGGGCGTGGCCTTCACCACGATCGTGAATTCGCTGGTGAACGACATCATCATGCCGCCGATCGGTGTGCTGCTGGGCGGCGTCGACTTCTCGGAATACTACATCAATCTTTCCGGGACCGCCTATCCGAACCTGGCCGCAGCGAAGGCCGCAGGTGCGGCCACGATCAACTACGGCGTCTTCATCAACGCGATCATCAACTTCCTGATCATCGCCTTCGCCGTGTTCCTGCTGGTGAAGCAGGTCAACCGCTTCATGAAGAAGCCCGAAGCCGCCCCGGCCGCGCCGCCGCGCAGCGAAATGCTGCTGGAGGAGATCCGCGACGCCCTCAAGGCGCGGAACTGAGCTTCGTAGGTTCGCATCTTGCGAACCCAACATCTCCGTCGGATTGCGCAGTGTTGGGTTCGCGAGGGCGAACCCAACCTGCGTCCAGACCCTTCCTGGTTCAGTAGGCGATCCGGATCTCGACCCGGCGCTCGCCGACGGTGACGCCCGGAATGGCCCCGGCGTCGCCATGGCCCTCGACGCGGTGGATCAGGTCCGGCGAGACGCCGTTCGCCACCAGCGCCCCGGCGACGGCCTCGGCCCGCTTGGCCGACAGCGCCTCATGGGCGTCGCGCGCGCCGTCCCGGCCGGCGAAGCCGTCGACGCTGATCGACTTCGCGTTCCAGCTCTTGGCCTCCGCCGCCGCCTTGGCGACCAGCGTCCGCGCATCCGGCGTCAGCTCGGCGCTCTCATCCGTGAAGAAGATGTCATAGGGGCCGCCCGCCTTGGGGGCGCAGGCGGCGATCGCCAGGACGGGAAGCAGGGCCAGGAGCGCACGACGGCTTGCAATCGGCATGATCGACCTGTTCGCGTTTGTTGTTGGTCGGGAATCCATACCTGACCGGGCCGGCCGATAGAAGCGCTTCCGCTTCGCTCCGTTGCCGAAAGCGCATCACGTCCTGCCGGCCGGTTTGATCGCCCCTTGGGCCAGCAGCGCGTCCAGCAGCGCCGCCGCCGCCGGATCGGCCCAGGCCGCCTTCGCCTCCGCCGCCGTCAGCCGGCCGTCGCCGCACAGGCGCAGCGCCGCCTCGGCGGCGGCACCGGCCGGCGCCGGATGCGCCTCGCCGTCGGCGAACAGGACCAGACCGTCGCCGTCGCGGGCGAAGGCCAAGCGGCTGCCGATCGCCCGGCGCAGCGCCCCGGCCGGGCGGCGCTTGCGCGGCGGCGGCGCCTCGCGCTCCTCCTTCGGCTCGGTCAACAGGCCGCCCAGCCAGCCGGCCAGGAAGCGGCGGTCGTCCAGCCTTTCGGCGAGATACGCGCGCACCCGCTCGATCGCGGCCTCCGGGATCTCGCCGGGATTCCCCGGCGGCGCCAGGTCGGGGTCGGCATAGCGCCGCTCCTCATCCTCGGCATCGGCGACGGCGGCGGCGAAGCGGCCGGCCAGCTCGGCCACGCTCGGGGCGCGGAAGCCGATCGAGAAGGTCAGGCAGTCATCCTCGGCGACGCCGTCATGGGCCCAGCCCGGCGGCAGGTACAGCATGTCGCCCGGCTCCAGCACCCATTCCTCGGCCGGCTGGAAATCGGCCAGCAGCTTCAGCGGCTGGTCGGGCACCCAGGCCGGCCGGATCTCGGCCGCGCCGCCGATCCGCCAGCGCCGGCGGCCGAGGCCCTGCAGCAGGAACACGTCGTACTGGTCGACATGGGCGCCGACGCCGCCGCCGGCCGGGGCGTAGCTGACCATGACGTCGTCCAGCCGCCAGTCGGGCACGAAGCGGAAGCGCTCGCGCAGCGCCGCCACCGCCGGTTCCCACAGGTCGACGCCCTGGACCAGCAGGGTCCAGTCCCTGGCCGGCAGCCTGCCGAAATCGGCTTCGTCGAACGGCCCGTGCCGCACCGCCCATTTGCCGCGGCGGCGGGTGACCAGGCGGCTCTCCACCCCGTCCTCGCAGGCCAGCCCGGCCAGCTCGTCCGGCGTGATCGGGCTGGTCCAGCCCGGGATCGCCCGGCGGATCAGGAGCGGCGCCTTCTGCCAGTGGCGGGCCAGGAAATCGGCGGCGGACAGGCCGCCGAGCAGGGGATCGGTCATGGAAGCCGCGGTCTTGCTCAAGGAAGGACGGCGCGCACTCTACCGGGTCGATCCGTCCTCGCCCAGCGGCGCCTCCGGCGTGCTAGCATCCGCTCAACGAGATATCCGGAGGATGTCATGAGCGCGAATGATCCCGTCGTCATCGCGGGCGCGGCCCGCACCCCGATGGGCGGCTTCCAGGGCGAGCTGAAGGATGTGCGCGCGCCGCAGCTCGGCGCCGTCGCCATCCGTGCGGCGCTGGAACGGGCCGGCCTCGCCGCCGATGCGGTCGAGGAGGTGGTGATGGGCTGCGTGCTGCCGGCCGGCCTGGGTCAGGCTCCGGCCCGCCAGGCCGCCCGCGGCGCCGGCCTGCCCGACGCGGTGCCCTGCACCACGGTCAACAAGATGTGCGGCTCCGGCATGAAGGCGGTGATGCAGATCCACGACGCGATCGCCGCCGGGTCGGTGGGCATCGGCGTCGCCGGCGGGCTGGAGAGCATGACCAACGCCCCCTATCTGCTGGACCGTGCCCGCGGCGGCTACCGCATGGGCCATGGCCGGGTGCTGGACCACATGTTCCTCGACGGGCTCGAGGACGCGTACGAGCCCGGCCGGCTGATGGGCACCTATGCCGAGGACACGGCGCAGCATTACCAGTTCACCCGCGAGCAGCAGGACCGCTTCGCCCTGGCCAGCCTGGACCGGGCGCGCAAGGCGTCGGAGGACGGCACCTTCGCCCGCGAGATCGCGGCGGTGACGGTGAAGGGCCGCGGCGGCGAGGTCAGCATCTCGACCGACGAGCAGCCGCGCAACGCCAAGCCCGACAAGATCCCGACGCTGAAGCCCGCCTTCCGGCCGGACGGCACGGTGACGGCGGCGAATTCCAGCTCGATCTCCGACGGCGGCGCGGCGCTGGTGCTGCTGCGCCGGTCGGAGGCGGAGAGGCGTGGCCTGCCGGTCCTGGCAAAGATCGTCGGCCATGCCAGCCATGCCCGGGCGCCGGCCTGGTTCACCACCGCGCCGATCGGGGCGATGGAGACGCTCTTCCAGCGCACCGGCTGGTCGGCCAAGGATGTCGACCTGTTCGAGATCAACGAGGCCTTCGCCGTGGTCACCATGGCGGCGATGCGCGACCTCGACCTGCCGCACGACAAGGTCAATGTCCATGGCGGAGCCTGCGCCCTCGGTCACCCGGTCGGCGCATCGGGAGCGCGGATCATCGTCACCCTGTTGAATGCATTGCAGACCCATGGCCTCAGGCGCGGCGTCGCCGCCCTCTGCATCGGCGGCGGCGAGGCCACGGCGGTGGCGGTCGAGCGGCTGGCGGCATAGTCGGGAACGAGAGGACGGGACGATGACGGAGAAGACGCGGATCGGCGTGGTCGGCCTCGGCAGCATGGGCGCGGCGATGGCGGCGCGCCTGCTCGACCAGGGCTGGCCGGTCGCGGTGTGGAACCGCAGCCCCGCGGCGGAGGAGCCGCTGCTGGCCAAGGGCGCGGTGCGGGCGGCAACGCCGGCCGAGGCCGCGTCCGGCGGCATCGTCCTGTCCATGGTGGCCGACGATGCGGCGCTGAAGGGCGTGACCACCGGCGACAGCGGCATCCTGTCCGGCCTCGGCGAAGGCGGCGTGCATGTGTCGATGAGCACGGTCAGCCCGACGATCGCGGCCGACCTCGCGGCGGCGCATGCGACGGCGGGCTCGGCCTATGTCGGGTCGCCGGTCTTCGGCCGGCCGCCGGCGGCGGGGTCCGGCCAGCTCTGGATCGCCGTCTCCGGCCCCGCCGCGGCCAAGGACAAGGCCCGGCCGGTGCTGGAGGCGCTGGGCCAGGCGGTGCACGATTTCGGCGAGGCGCCGGAGGCCGCGAACGTCGTCAAGATCGGCGGCAACTTCATGATCGCGGCGGCGATCGAGGCGATGGCCGAGACCTTCACCCTGCTGGAGAAGCACGGCGTCTCCGCCCGCCAGGCGCATGAGCTCTACTCCAGCTCGATCTTCGCGGCGCCGATCTACAGGAACTACGGCGGCTTCATCGTCGACCGGAAATTCTCGCCGCCCGGCTTCCGCATGCCGCTCGGCCTCAAGGATGTCGGCCTGGCCATGGCGGCGGGCGAGAAGGCGGGGGTGCCGCTGCCCTTCGCCGCGGTGCTGCGCGAGCGCTTCATCGGCTCGATCGCCCGCGGCCGCGGCGACCTCGACTGGACCGCCATCGCCCTGGATGCGGCGGAGGCCGCCGGGCTGAAGGTGGATTGAGGCGGCGTTCGACGTAGGTTGGGTTCGCGACGCGAACCCAACGATCGGGCGTCGGGGTGTTTGGGTAGCGCCGCGCACCCCACCAACCCCACCAAACGCGGCAGGCGCGGGCCCCAGAAGTTTGCGCAGCCCCAAAGCCCCCAGTAAC
>NZ_JBHYMS010000028.1:79401-84803 GCF_042743185.1 Inquilinus sp. NPDC058860
TTTTTTGGGGGGGTTGGTTTTGGGTGGGGGCGCGCCCCCACACCCAAAGTTTGGGGGGTGGGGGTGTTGGGTTCGCGACGCGAACCCAACCTACGCCTCACTCGGCTGCAGGCTCGGCGACTCTATGTTGCCGCTGCCACAAGGCAGCGTAGAGCCCGTCCCGGGCCAGCAGCACTCCGTGGCTGCCGCGCTCGGCGATCCGGCCGCGGTCCAGCACCAGGATCTCGTCGGCATGGACCACTGTCGACAGCCGGTGGGCGATGATCAGGGTCGAGGTGCCGCGCGAGGCCTCGGCCAGCCGCTCCTGGATCGCCTGCTCGGTGGCGCTGTCGAGCGACGAGGTCGCCTCGTCGAAGATGAACAGCCGCGGCTGCTTCAAGACGGCGCGGGCGATGGCGACGCGCTGCTTCTCGCCGCCCGACAGCTTCAGCCCGCGCTCGCCGACCCGGGTGTCCCAGCCGTCCGGCAGCCCGGCGACGAAGCGGTCGAGCTGGGCGATCCGGGCCGCCGCCTCGACCTCTTCTTGCGTCGCCTCGGGCCGGCCGAACACCAGGTTGTCGAACAGCGTCTCGTTCAACAGCACCGTGTCCTGCGGCACCACGGCGATGGCGGCGCGCAGCGAGGCCTGGGTGATCTCGCGCAGGTCCTGGCCGTCGATCAGGATCCGGCCCTCGGACGGGTCGTAGAAGCGGAACAGCAGCCGGGCGATGGTCGACTTGCCGGCGCCCGAGGCGCCGACCACGGCGACCGTCCGCCCGGCCGGCAGGGTGAAGGAGACGTCGCGCAGGATCGGCCGGCGCGGATCGTAGGCGAAGGAGACATGCTCGAAGACGAGGGCGCCGCGTCCGGGCGGCAGCGGCAAGGCGCCCGGCGCATCCGTCACCTCCGGCGCCTCGTCCAGCAGCGCGAACATCTGCTCGACCGACCCCAGCGAGTTGCGGATCACCCGGTACAGGCGGCTCAACTGCTCCAGCGGCCGGGCCAGGCGGACGAAATAGGTGTTCAGCAGCACCAGGTCGCCGACCGACATGGTGCCGGCCTGCACCGCCTGGCCGCCGAGGATCAGCAGCACGGCGAGGCCGACGCTCAGCACCGTCATCTGGGCGATGCCGTTCAGGCTGCGCAGCGCCAGGCCGCGCGCGGCCAGCCGCTCCACCTCCTCCAGCCGCTCGTCGTAGCGGCGGCCGATCGCGCCCTCGGCGCCGAAATACTTCACCGTCTCGTAGTTGATCAGGCTGTCGATGGCGACGGCATGGGCGCTGCTGCTCTCCCGGTTCATGGTCCGGATCGTGCTGCGCAGGCTGTCGGCGCCCAGCGTCATGGCCCAGGCGAAGGCGGCCAGGGTGGCGGCGGTGACCAGGGCGTAGAAGGGCGGCAGATGCGCCAGCAGGATGAAGCAGGTGGCGGCGATCTCGATCAGGAGAGGCAGGATGCGGAAGGCGACGTCGTAGATCAGCTCGCGGATGCCCGACAGGCCGCGGCCGAGGTCCTCGCTCACCGCGCCGGTGCGGCGGCCGAGATGGAAGCGCAGCGACAGCCCGTGCAGATGGGTGAAGAAGGTGCGGCTCAGCCGCCTGACCAGCCGGTGCTCGATCGGGCCGTAGGCGGCGTATTGCATCTCGCCCAGGATGCGCCCGATCCAGGAGGCGACGGCATAGGCCGAGATGATGCCCATCGCCCCGACCGCCCAGGCGTTCGCCTTCCCCGCATAGGCGTCGATCGCCAGGGAGAACAGGAGCGGCACCAGCGCCACGGCGAAGGAGGACAGGAACACCAGCGCCACGCAGGCCAGGATGCGGAAGCGCACGCCCCAGCTCTCGCCCTGCCACAGATAGGGCATGACCCGGGCCAGCGTGGCCAGGTCGCCCCGCGCGCCGTGGTCCCCTCGGGGCGGTGTCATCGACATCGGTGTCCGTCCGTTCGTCTCCGCCATCTTAAACGGAAGGTGGCCGCAGGTCCGTCGCCGATCTAGGCTCGGGCGAACAGCGGGAGGAAGGCCGGATGCCGTCGCCGATCGAGTTCTATTTCGACTTCGCCAGCCCCTACGGCTATCTCGGCGCCACCCGGATCGACGCGCTGGCCGCACGCCACGGCCGGACCGTGGTCTGGAAGCCGGTGCTGCTGGGCCCGATCATGAAGCGGATCGGCACCCAGCCGATCCGCGACCTGCCGGTGCGCGGGCCGTATCTGGAGCGGGACGCGGCGCGCTTCGCCGCCTTCCTCGGCGTGCCCTTCACATTGCCGGCGCAATGGCCGATCGCGGCGCTGGCGCCGTCGCGGGCGGTCTGGTGGCTGGCCGACGACCGGCCGGCCCTGGCGCACGACCTCGCCGCCGCGCTCTACGATGCGCATTGGGGCCGCGGCGAGGACATCGCGGCGCCCGAGGCGGTGGCCCGGATCGCCGCCGGGCTCGGCCTCGACGAGGCGGAGACCGCGGCCGCGATCCAGCGGCCGGAGATCAAGGACCGGCTGCGCGCCGAGACCGAGGCGGCGGCGGCGAAGGGCGTGTTCGGTTCGCCCTTCTTCCTGCTGGACGGCGAGGGCTTCTGGGGCGCCGACCGGCTGGACCAGCTGGTATGGCGCCTCCAGGGCAGCCCGGGGCGCCCGTTCGAGGCTGCGCTGGCGTGAGTCGGCTGGTGGTGGTTTCGAGAACCGGAGCGCAGCGGACGTTTGAGTCCGTGAGCACCGGAAGCGCAGAAACCGCCATCAGACGGCCACGCCAGTAGCGGCCGCGGACGGGTGCCTTACCTGACCTTCTCCGGCTTGTAATACTCCGGCGCCCAGCCCTTGCCGGTCCAGCGGAACAGCCGGTTGCCGTCGATCAGCAGGTCGCGCTTGCCGGCGCTGTAGCTCGGCGCCAGGCCCAGGTCGTGCGCCTTGCCGTCGGCGACCGGGGTCAGCGACTGCGAGCCTTCGGCCAGGATCTCCCAGGGGCAGCCATTGGCGTCGCAGTGCTTGGCGTCGTTCCAGAACACGATCACGTCCGGGGTCAGCTGGCCGGGCTTCTCGTCCAGCTCCATCTCGGCCACCTGGAACGGCGCGTCGCGCCAGTTGATCACCGCCGGCGCCACCATCGGCGCGTAGCGCGACTCGAGCAGCGGGATCAGCCGGTCGGGGATCGGGCTCAGCCAGCGCAGGGGCGGCGGCGGGGTGTCCGGGGTGGGGGCGGTCGGCGGCGCCGCCGCGGCGGTGTCGGTCTGGGCGGGCGCGGCGGCGCCGGCGTCGCCCTGGGCCGGCGGGGTGGCCGGCGGCGTGGTCGGGGTCGGCGCGCCCGGCGTGGCGGCGACGGCGCGGCCGCCGCTGGCGAGATGGGCCACGGTCTCCACCGTCAGCCCGTTGTCCGGGGGCAGGCTGTTCTTCTGCTGATAGTCGCGCACCGCGGCCAGGCTGCGCTGGCCCAGCACCCCGTCGACCTGGCCCAGCCGATAGCCCGCCCCGTTCAGGGCGCTCTGCACCGCGCCGATCTCGGCCCGGTCGAACTCGATCGCCGGGCTGTCATAGACATAGGTCCCGGCGATGCGGGGCGCGCCGTCGCAGTTCTTCGGCAGCGCGTTCGCCGTGTCGATCGTGGCGCCGCGGCCGTCGAAGCGGATCGCCAGCGCGGCGCCGGTGTTGCTGGTCCAGGTGATGGTGTCGCCCACCGGCTTCGCCATGCCGGACATCAGGCAGATGCCGCCGCGGGTGGACCGGTGCAGCAGGAAGGCGACGCTGCCGTCCTGCGTCGGCTCCACCAGCAGGCGGATCGCGGCGCCGCCGCTGGCCGCATAGGTGCCGGGCTCGATGTTGGCGGCAGAAGCGGTGCCCGCCCAGCCGGCAGTCGCGGCCAGGCAGGCCAGGGCAAGGAAGGAACGCATCCGGGGCTCTCCGTGTCGTCTCGTCGCCGTGCGAAACGTCCGGGGCGCAGGTCCGGTTCCGATTCCCCGCGGGTGACGGCGGCGGCGCGATCGGCTAAACCGCCACACTCTCCAGGAAGATGACCGCCATGTCCGAGACCCGAATCATCAAGCCCCAGCCGATCAGCGGCTTCCCGGAATGGCTGCCGGAGGAGAAGCTGGTCGAGGATCGCGTCCTGCGCATCATCCGCGAGGAGTACGAGCGCTACGGCTTCACCCCGATCGAGACCGCGGCGGTGGAGCGGCGCGAGATCCTGACCGCCAAGGGCATCGTCGAGAAGGAGATCTACGCCCTGTCCCGCCTGGCGGCGGGGGAGGGGGAGGATCCCTCGACCGACATGGCGCTGCATTTCGACCTGACCGTGCCGACCGCGCGCTACGTGGCGCAGAACGCGGCGCGGCTGACCTTCCCGTTCCGGCGCTACCAGATCCAGAAGGTGTGGCGCGGCGAGCGGCCCCAGGCCGGCCGGTTCCGCGAATTCTACCAGGCCGACATCGACGTCATCGGCAACGGCAGCCTGGGCCTGCTCAACGACGCCGAGATCCCCTGCGTCATCAACGCCATCTTCGCCCGCATCGGCATCGGCGAATTCGTCATCCGCATCAACAACCGCAAGCTGCTGCAGGGCTATCTGCTCGACCAGGGCCTCACGGCCGAGGGCGTCGGCGCGGCGCTCAAGGTGATCGACGCGATCGAGAAGGTCAGCCGCGAGCGCACTCTGGCCGACCTCGCCGCCCAGGCCGGCATCGACCCGGGCACGGCGGCGCGGATCGTCGACCTCGTCACCCGCCCGGTGACCATCGCCGACCTGCGCGCGATCGAGGGCGGCGATCTCTACCGCGAGGGGCTGGACGAGCTGGGCCAGGTGGCCGACGGCCTCGCCGCCTTCCAGGTGCCGGCGCATCGCTGGCGCATCGACCTCGCCATCGTCCGCGGCCTCGACTACTACACCGGCACGGTCTACGAGACCCAGCTGGTGGCGAACCCGGAGGTCGGCAGCATCTGCTCCGGCGGCCGCTACGAGGACCTGGCCAGCAACTACACCAAGGCGAAGCTGCCGGGCGTCGGCATCTCGATCGGCGTCACCCGGCTGCTGTCGCGCCTGTTCGACGCCGGCCTCTTGAAGCCCGGCGCCGCCACCCCGGCCCCGGTGCTGGTGACGGTGATGGACCGGGCGCAGCTGCCCTATTACCTCGGCCTGGCCACGGCGCTGCGCTCCGGCGGCATCGCGACCGAGCTGTACACCGAGGGCAGGAAGGTCGGCGACCAGCTGAAATACGCCGACAAGAAGGGTTTTCGGCTGGCCGTGATCGCCGGCGAGACCGAGATCGCCGCCGGCACGGCCGTGCTGAAGAACCTGTCGTCCGGCGAGCAGTCGACCCACCCGCAGGGCGACCTGGCCGACGCCGTGCGGCAGGCCCTGGCCGGGTAGGGGCTGATGGGCGGGGCAGGGCCATCCCCAATCGAGTCCCCCCTCCCCTTGCGGGAGGGGGGTAGGGGGAGGGGGC
>NZ_JBHYMS010000029.1:0-81137 GCF_042743185.1 Inquilinus sp. NPDC058860
TTTCTGCGCTTCCGGTGCTCACGGACTTTAACGTCCGCTGCGCGCCGGTTCTCGAAAACCACGCCAGCCGACTCGCCACAGCGAGTTTCAAGACGGCCCCTGAGCGGCTACCGCCCGTCAGACCACCCAGCGGCTCTGCGGTACCGGCAGCCCGAGGTGGTCCCGCAGGGTCGTCCCCACATAATCCCGCCGGAACAGGCCGCGGTCCTGCAGGATCGGCACCACCTGGCCGGTGAACTCCTCGAAGGCGCCGGGGAAATAGGCCGGCATGATGTTGAAGCCGTCCGCGGCGCCGCCGGTGAACCAGTCGGTCAGCGCGTCCGCCACCTCCTCCGCCGTGCCCCAGACGATGCGGTGGCCGCGGGCGCTGGCGACCAAGTGGTACAGCTCGCGGATGGTCAGGTTCTGCTCGCGCGCCAGGCGGGTCAGCAGCTCGGCCCGGCTGCGGTTCTGGTTCGAGGGCGGCAGCTCCGGCAGCGGCCCATCGAGCGGATAGCCGGAGATGTCGTGGCCCAGCCGCTCCGACAGCAGGAACAGGGCGTTGCTGTCGTCCGACCAGCGCTGCAGCTCGGCATACTTGTCCTTCGCCTCCCGGGTGGTGCGGCCGATCACCGGCATCACCCCGGGCATGACATGGACCTGGTCCGGCCGCCGCCCCTGCGCCGCCACCCGCTCCTTCACGCCCTGGTAGAAGGCCCGCGCCTCGTCGGTGCCGAACTGGGCGGTGAACACGACCTCGGCGATCTTCGCCGCGAAATCCATGCCGACGCCGGAGGAGCCGGCCTGGATCAGCACCGGATGGCCCTGCGGTGTCCGGGCGACGTTGAGCGGCCCCTTGACCGAGAAGAACCGGCCCTTGTGGTTCAGCTCGTGGAACTTCGAGGCGTCGAAGAACACGCCCGACTGCTTGTCCTTCGGGAAGGCGTCCTCGTCCCAGCTGTCCCACAGCCCCTTGGCGACCGCGACGAACTCCTCCGCCACCTCGTAGCGCAGGTCGTGCTCGAGATGCTGCTCGCGGCTGAAATTGGTGGCCGAGCGGTCATAGGAGGTGGTGACCACGTTCCAGGCGGCGCGGCCCCGGCTGAGATGGTCGAGCGAGGCGAAGGTGCGGGCGGTGGTGAACGGGTCGCCATAGGTGGTCGAGGCGGTGGCGGCGAGGCCGATCCTGGTGGTGGTCATCGCCAGCGCGGCCAGGAGCGTCAGCGGCTCGAACCGCACCACCCAGGAGGGGTGGGCGTCGCGGCCGGTGGTCAGGCCGTCGGCCAGGAAGACCATGTCGAACTTCGCGTCCTCCGCCGTCCGGGCGATGCGCTGGATCAGGGCCAGGTCCTGCTCCACCGCCTGCGCCTCCGGGTGGCGCCAACCGGCCACGTGGTGGCCCAGCGGCTGCAGGAACAGGCCCAGCTTCATCTCGCGCTTGGTCTCGCTCATTCTCTCTCGCTCAGATCCGGTCGGAGGGGATGGCCGGCGCGCCCGGCCGGGCCCGGTTCACGAAGGCCCGGGTGCGGTCATGGCGCGGCGCATGGAACAGGGCGGCGGGCGGGCCGTGCTCGACCACCACGCCGCCCTCGGTGAAGTGGATCTCGTCGCTGATCTCCTCGGCGAAGCGCAGCTCATGCGTCACCAGGAGGCAGGTCATGCCGCCGCGCACCAGGTCGCGGATGATCGCCAGCACCTCGCCCACCGTCTCGGGGTCGAGGGCCGAGGTGACCTCGTCGAACAGGATCAGCTCCGGCTTCATCGCCAGCGACCGGGCGATCGCCACGCGCTGCTGCTGGCCGCCGGACAGCTCCGACGGATAGGCGTCGGCCTTGTCGGCCAGCCCGACCCGGTCCAGCAGGGCACGCGCCTCGCGCTCCACCTCGCCCGCATCCCGGCCGAGGGCGCGGGTCGGGGCGATGGTGAGGTTCTGCAGCGCGGTCAGGTGCGGGAACAGGTTGAACTGCTGGAACACGACGCCGACCCGGCGCCACAGCGGCCGCTTGGCCTCGTGCTTGCGCAGGGCGTGGACCGGCAGGCCGCAGACGGTGACGGTGCCGCTCTCGACCGGCTGCAGCCCGGCGATGCAGCGCAGGAGGGTCGACTTGCCCGAGCCGGACGGGCCGATCACCGACACCGCCTGGCCGCGCCGCACCGCCAGGTCGATGCCGCGCAGCACCTTGGTGCCGCCGAGCGTGACCTCGACCCCGGCGAGCTCGGCCAGCACCTCAGCGCCCGGCATGGCGCCGCTCCAGCCGGCGGGTCAGCCGGGCGATCGGGTAGCAGTACAGGAAGAACAGCAGGAACACGGTCAGATAGACCAGCAGGGTGAAGTCGGTGCGGTGCACCGAATTGGCGGCGCGCTGGGCCGTGGTCAGCACCTCGGTCACCCCCACCAGCGAGGCCAGCACCGTGCCCTTGGTGATGATGGCATAGAGGTTCATCCAGGGCGGCAGCATCCGCCGCAGGCATTGCGGCAGGATGATCAGCCGGAAGATCTGGGCCCGGCTGAAGGACAGGCAGCTGGCCGCGTCCCACTGCGCGCTGGGGATCGACATGATGGCGCCGCGGAAGATCTCCGCGACATTGGCCGAGGCCGGCAGGGCCAGGCCGACCGTGGCCTTCAGCCAGTCCGGGAACGGCAGGTAACTGCGTCCGATCACGATCTCGAACGGCAGGATGTAGGTCATGAAATAGATGAAGACCAGCCAGGGCGAGTTGCGGAAGAACAGCACGAAGGCCCGGGCCGGCCAGCGCAGCGGCCGCATCGGCGAGATCTGCAGCGCCCCGACCAGCAGGCCGGCCGCCGTCCCCGCCGCGATCGCCACCGCGCCGATCAGGATGTTCTGCAGAAAGCCCAGCAGCAGCACCGGCATCCACAGCGCCAGCAGGGCGGCGTTGTCCGCGACCTGCGGCCAGAACGTCCAGGCGGCCGCGCCCAGGATTGCGGCCGCGACCAGCCACGGCAGGGCGGCGGTGCGGCGGCGCGGCGCCGCGACGGCGTCACTGACCATAGCCGGGCATCCGCAGCCGATCCTCCAGCCACCGCCCGATGCGGTCGACGCCGAAGGTCAGGATGTTGAAGAACACCAGCAGCAGGATCATCAGCTCGGTGACGTTGTCCCGGTCCGACCAGATCATGATCGAGGCGTAGGTGATGTCGCCGACCGCAATGGCCGAGGCGATGGCCGAGGTCTTCACCAGGTCGATGGCGTTGTTCACCAGGGACGGCAAGGCGAAGCGCAGCCCGATCGGCAGCCGCACCAGCAGGAAGGCCAGCCGCGGCGTCAGGCCCAGCGCGGCCGCGGCCTCCAGCGTCACCTTCGGCACCGCCTCGAGCCCGGCGCGCAGCGCCTCGGCGTTGAAGGCGGCCTTGTAGACCGACAGCACGACCACGACCCAGGCGAAAGGCGTCACCACCGCGCCGGCCTGGCCGCTGACGGCACCGATCAGGGCGTTCAGCGCGAAGAAGGCGAAGTACAGCTGCACCAGCGGCGGCGTGTTGCGGGTCAGCTCGATCTGGGCGCGGATCAGCGCGGCCAGCCAGGGCCGCCGGGTCAGCTGCAGCGCGGTGAGAACGAGGCCGAGCACGAGGCTGCCGAGGATCGACAGCACCGCGATCTCGACCGTCGTCACCGCGCCGTCGAGGAACAGGCCGCGGTCATAGGCCGCCTGGATGAAGCTGAAGTCGAGCCCGAGCGCCGCCAGCCGGTCGATCAGGGTGTCGATCATGACCCGCCGTTCAGCAGCTTCTCGTGCATCTGCGCCAGGAACGGCGACGGCGGGGCGATCTCCCACCGCTTCTCGATCTCGATCAGGCCGCCGCTCTTGTGCAGGTCGCGGATCACGCCGTCGACCAGCGCCGCGGTGTCGTCCTGGCCCTTGCGGACCGCGGCGACCCAGGTGCCGAGCCCGATCAGCGGCAGGTCGGCCTTGTAGTCCTGCCATTCCGGCTGCTTCAGCAGGGAATAGATCAGGGTGTTGTCGTGCACCGAGACGACGCAGCCGCCCGCCCGCAGGGTCGACAGCGCCTCGGCCGAGGTCTTCAGCGCCCGCACCTCGGCGCCGTATTCGGTGGCCAGGAGGCGGGCGTAGTGGCTGCCCTGCGAGGCGCAGGCGGTCTTGCCGTGCAGATCTTCCCACGTCGTGACGCCGCTGTCCTTGCGGGTCATGGCGGCGCCGCCGACCTCGTAATAGGCGGTCGGGATGACGCTGGTCTGCTCGCGCCGCTCCGGCGTGTCGGTGAAGGAGGCGACGAGCAGGTCGACCTTGCCCTGCTGCAGGAACTGGACCCGGTTCGGCGGGTCGACGGTGACGATGTCGAGCCTGACCCCGAGCTTGTCGGCCACCGCCTGGGCGAGGTCGACATTGAAGCCCTTCACCGTGTTGCTGGCGGGGTCGAGGAAACCGAAGGCGGTGCCGTTGACCAGGATGCCGGCGGTCAGCACGCCGCGGTCCTTCACCCGGTCGAGCGTGGAATCGGCTTGGGCCGCGGTGGTACCTACGAGGAGGCCGGCGGCGGCGAGCAGGGTTGCGGCGAGGCGCATGGTCTTGTCGTCCTTCCCGGTTACGGCTGGGCCTGGGCGAGCTGGTCGTGCAGCGCCTGCAGGGCCGGCGACGGGGTGATGTCCCAGGCCTTCTCGATCTCGATCAGGCGGCCGCTCCTGTGCAGGTCGCGGATGATGGCGTCGAGCGCGGCGACGGTGTCGTCCTGGCCCTTGCGCGCCGCGACCTTCCAGTCGCTGACCTCGACCGCCGGCAGGATCAGCCGGTAGCCCTGCCAGGCCGGGTCCTTGACCAGGGCGTAGAGCAGCACGTCGTCATGGGCCGAGGCGACGCAGCCGCCGGCCTTGAACGTCTCCAGCGCCTCGGCCGAGGTCTTGAAGGCCTTGATCTCGGCGCCGTGATGCTCGGCCAGGTAACGGGCGTAGATGCTGCCCTGCGAGGCGCAGACCGGTTTGCCGCGGACGTCGTCCCACCCGGCAACGCCGCTGTCCTGCCTGGTCAGGGCGATGCCGCCGCTGGCGTAGTAGGAGGTCGGCACCATCGCCACCTGCCCGCGCCGCTCCGGCGTGTCGTTCAGCGAGGCGACCAGCAGGTCGACCTTGCCCTGCTGCAGGAACTGGATGCGGTTCGCCGGCTCGACGCTGACCAGCTCGACCTTGGCGCCGAGGCGGCGGCCGATCTCCTCCGCCAGGTCGATGTTGAAGCCCTGGTAGCTGTTGGTCCTGGGGTCGAGCGAGCCGAAGGCGGTGCTGTTGATGCGGATGCCGATCGCGACGGTGCCGCGATCCTTGATCCGGTCGAGGGCGGAATCGGCCTGCGCCAGGGCCGGGATCAGGCCGAGCAGCGCGGCGAGAGCGAGGGAGCGGATCATCGGGGTCTCTGATCAGGCGGCGCGGAAGGCGGCGAACAGGACGGCGAGGTCGTCCCGGCTGCGCATGGTCCGGACGATTTCCGGCACCGCGGCGACCGCCGGGGCGGAGCCGGCGGCGTCGCGGAACTTGGCGGCGAGATCGTCCGCCGGCAGCGGCCGGTCGACCCGGCGCGACAGCACGCGGCCATCGGCCAGGCGGATCTCGACGGTCGAGAAGCGGGTGGCGGGGTCGTTCGAGACCGGCGGGGCGTCCGGGTCGATCCGGCGCTCGACCCGCGAGGCCAGGGCCGCGAGCTCCGGCCGCACCGGCGCATCGGCGAAGAGGTCGAGCCCGAGCCGGCCGTCGGTCAGCGCCGCCGCGACCACGTATTCGACGCTGAACCGGCCTTCCAGGCCGGTGCGCGGCCGGCGCACGGTCAGGGCCGCATCGCCGCCGCGGGCGAAAGTGACGGTCGCATCGACCACCGAGGCCGGGTCGATCGCATGCTCCTGCTTCAGCGCCAGGGCGGCATCGGCGGCGAAGTGGGAAGCCGCACAGCAGGCGTAGCGCTTGAAGATCAGGCCGGGGGAGACGATCTGCCACGGCTCGCCCCAGCCCTCGACCGCGCGCTTCGGCTCCTCCCCGCCATAGACGGCGATGAAGCCGGTCGGGCCGTCGAAGGCGTCCTCGGCCGCGCCGAAGCCGGCCAGGGCCAGCCGGGTGGCGAACAACCCGGCGCGGGCGGCGAGGCCGGCATGCAGCGGCTTGGCGTCGCTGCCGAATTGCAGCCGCAGCCCGGCCGACTGGGTGGCGGCGAGGCCGAGCGCCCGGGCGGTGCCGGCGTCGTCCAGCCCGGCCAGGAAGGCGGTGGCCGCCGCGGCGCCGATGGTGCCCAGCGTCGCGGTCGGATGGAACCCGGCCTCGTAATGCTGCCGGCCGAGGGCGAGACCGATGCGCGCCATCGCCTCGACCCCGACGACATAGGCGTCGAGCAGTGCCGCGGCGGTGCGGCCCTGCTCCTCCGCCAGGGCAAACAGCGCCGGCAGGATCACCGTGCTGGGATGGCCGCCGACGCTGCGCTGGACGTCGTCATAGTCGAGGGCGTGGCCGATGGTGCCGTTGAGCAGGGCGGCGGTCAGCGGCGCCGTGCGCTCGCGCCGGCCGATGACGGAGGCCGTGGCCTCCCCGCCCTCGCCACCCAGCGCAACTTCGAGCGGCGCGATGGCCCGGTCGCCGACGCCGCCGAAGGCCGAAGCCAGGACGTCGAGCACGCCGTCCCGCGCGGCGGCAATCGCCTCCGGGCCCGGGGCCGAGGCGCGGATGAGCCTGACGAGGTCGGCGGTGATCGATGGGTCGCCCATGGCACTTTCGGCAGAACGGGAATGCGCGAGGGCACCGGCGATTTGCCGGACAAAGCCCCTCGCGGCGAGTCATACAGATCATCGCGGCGGATCACAACCCAATTCACAGCCAATCAGCCATGCCGGCAACAAATATCACATAAATAATGTATTTATGATGCCCGGCCCCGCCCTGCCTCTTGCCTCTCCCGCTTGCGGGACTTTTTCGGAACAGCAGCCGGTGTCGACGATCGAACCTCGTAGGTTGGGTTCGCGGCACGCGAACCCAACAGGCGACGGTGCAGTGGCGAGATGTGTTGGGTTCGCCAGGGCGAACCCAACCTACGCGATTGCGCCACACACCGGTTGGCGGGGAGAGGCCACGCGTGTGATTCCGGCCACGGCGACCGGTTCTCTGGTCAGCCGTGCTGGTGGATGCGGGTGAGCATCTGCAGGTGGCGCCACCGGGCGTTGCGCTCTTTGTCCTGGTGGCGGCGTTCGGCCCGTTCGCCGTCGGCCGATCATGGCGGCCCGCGGGGCGGCGCCAAATCGCGCGTGGCCGTGGCGGGCGGCCTGGTGTCGCCGAACGGCCGGTCGTCCTTGGGCCGGGTCAGGGCAGGCTCTCGGTGCTGGTTAAGAACCTCGCCGGCGGCGAGGTTGTGGATGGAGCGCTCGCCCTCGGTCCCGCCGGCATCATCGGTCCCGGCTTTCGTCGCGGCAGCGGGGCCGCCGGCCGGAGGAGCCCCGGGGGGCGGGAGGCCGAGGGCCCGGCACAGGCCGGCGATCAGGGCCTCGATCGGCAAAGCGGTGTCGGCGAGGTCGGTGTCGATGCGCTCGTCCTCGGTCAGCCGTTCCCAGAGATCGGCAGTCAGCTGTTCCTTTGCCTCGGCATCGGTATCTGGAGCCCCGGCGATGGCGGCGCCGACGCCTTGGGCGACGGCCTGGCGCCGGTCGTCCTTCTCGTCCTGCCGGGCCTTCTGCCGGGATTCGGCCTTACGCCGCGCCTCCTCCCGCTCCTGCCGCAGCCTGGCCTTGAGCGCGATGGCGCGGCGGATGCCGAGAAAGAGGCTGCCGAAGCGGGACTCCGCATCCCCGCCGCGGTCGAGATCGCCGGCCTTGAGCGCCGCGACGCCCAGGGCCTGGAAGCCGCGGGCCAGCGCCAGCGCGAGCTCCATCAGCTCGGATAGCATCGCGGCCTCGTCCGCGGCCGGCGAAGCGCCGGCTTGCGCCTCCTCCCGCCGCCGGCGCAGCTTGAGCGCCACGGCGCGGCGGATGGCGAGGAACAGGGTGCTGAAGCGGGCTTCGGCCTTGCCGGCGCCGCCGAGATCGCCGGCCGCGAGGGCGGCGAGTCCTTGGGCCTGGAAGGACCGGGCCATCTCCAGGGCGAGCTTCGTCAGCCCGGACAGCACCTCGGCCTCCCGCACAGCCTCGTCCGCGGCCGGCGAAGCGGCGGGCGGAGCCCCGGCTGTGATGGCATCGACCATTCCCGCATTAGAACAAAAGAAGAACATTTAAGCCAGCGGAATCGTGCGGCTGCACGGCCATCGCAATATCAGGAGGCCGGTCAGCCGATCACGCGGCAGGATTCCCGGACCACCAGCTGCGGCGCGAACACGTCGCGGACCGGCTCGGCCGGCGGCGGGCCGGAGAGGCGCGCCAGCAGGCATTCCACCGCCCGCCCGCCGATCGCCTGCACCGGCTGCACCACCGCGGTCAGCCGCGGCGAGAAGGCGGTGCTCCATTCGAAATCGTCGATGCCGGCGACCGAGACGTCGTCCGGGCAGCGCAGGCCCTGCTCGGCGATCGCCCGCATCACCCCGATCGTGGTCAGGTTGCTGGTCGAGAAGACCGCGGTCGGCTGCGGCCGCCGCTGCAGCAGCGCCGCCGCGGCCCGCATCGCGGTCTCGATGCGGAAATCGCCGCAGGCGGCGAGGTCGTCGTCGAGGGGGATGCCGGCCTCCGCCAGCGCCTCACGGTAGCCCTCGAAGCGGTCGGTCGAGATCGAGATCCCCGGCCGGCCGGTGACGATGCCGATGCGGCGGTGGCCGCTGCGGATCATGTGCTCGACCGCCAGCCGCGCCGCGGCCCGGTTGTCGACCGTGACGGAATCGAAATCGGCGAGGCCCCGCAGGGTGCGGTCGACCAGCACCGCCGGCATGGTGACCAAGCGCCGGATCGCCTCGGCATTGCCGGGCTCGACCCCGCTCAGCACCAGGATCAGCCCGTCGGCGCGCTGGGTGCGCATCAGCCGCAGGTGGCGCAGCTCCTTCTCCGGGTCGTCGGCGGTGGCGCACAGCACCAGGGCGTAGCCGGCGGCGTCGCAGGCCCGCTCGATCGTCGCGGCCAGCGCGGCGAAGAGCGGGTTGGTGATGTCCGGGATCACCAGGCCGATGGTGCGGGTGCGGCCGGTCTTCAGGCTGCGCGCCACCCCGTCCGGGGCGTAGCCCAGCTCGTCGATCGCCGCCAGCACCCGCAGGCGCAGCGTGGCGCTGACCGGTGCCGTCCGGTTGATCACCGCTGAGACCGAGCCGATCGACACCCCGGCCCGGTTCGCCACATCCCGCAATGTCGTCATGACGCCCCGAAGCCGTTGCCAAGCCGCGAATCGGATGATAGCGTCTCTGAAACGTTTCAAACAAGCCGGTGGCAGCTGTATTCCGAAACATCGGAGCGGCTCTGCCGGGCCGCGCCTGTCGCGACAAGGGGAGGACCGCCATGACCCGCCGCAACGGCACCGCCACGTCCGGATACCCGCTCGGCCGCCGGACCATCCTGGCCGCCGGCACCGCCCTGGTCGGCGGCAGCCTGCTGCCGATGCCCTATCTGTCCCGGGCGCGGGCGCAGGAGGGGCCGCTGAAGTTCTGGCAGTTCTATGCGCCCGGCGGCGCCGTGCCGGGACAGGTGCAGTGGTTCCAGGACACGGTGAAGGCCTGGAACGACAGCCAGGAGGCGAAGGTCGAGCTGGAGTACATCCCGACCTCGCAATACATCAACGGCACCAAGCTGCAGACCGCCTTCGCCGCCGGCGACGGCCCCGACATCTTCCTGATCAGCCCGGGCGACTTCCTGCGCTACCACAATGGCGGCGCGCTCTTGGACCTCGCCCCCTATGTCGCGGCCGAGGCCCGCGCCGACTATTACGACACCGCCATCGCCACCCGGGTGGTCGATCAGGGCCTGTACGGCCTGCCGATGGAGGTCGAGCCGATGGCGATCTACTACAGCGTCAAGGCCTTCAAGGAGGCCGGCCTGGGCGAGGCCGACATCCCGAAGACCTGGGACCAGCTTCTGGAAGTGGCGAAACGGCTGACCGACGACCGGCGCTTCGGCATCCTGTTCGAGACCAATCCCGGCTATCACCAGAACTTCACCTGGTACCCGTTCCTGTGGCAGGGCGGTGGCGAGATCGTCGGGAAGGACGGCAAGAGCGGCTTCAACTCCGACGCCGCCCGCGCCGCGCTGAAGTTCTGGCAGGACGCGATCGCCCGGGGCGTCGCACCGCGCAAGCCGCTGGGCTACGGCGCCAACGACATCGCCGCCAATCTCGGCTCCGGCTTCTGCGCCATGCAGAATGTCGGCATCTGGGGCATCAGCGCCCTGCGCAACGCCGACCCGAACTTCGAGTACGGCGTGTTCAAGCTGCCGCTGCCGCCGGGCGGGCAGGACCGCACCGTGGCCGGCGGCTGGGCCTTCGTCGCCAATGCCAACGGCCGCAACACCGAGGCGGCGGGCAAGTTCTGCGCCTGGGCGCTGGGGTCGATGGAGCCCGGCTCGGTGCAGCGCGTCGCCGCCTGGTGCACCAAGGCCAAGAGCGACATGCCGCCGCGCAAATCGGCCTTCGCCGAGGCCACCGCCGCCCAGGCCTATGGCAGCGGCGCGATGAAGACCTTCGCCGAGCAGGTGTTCCCGACCGCCCGCGGCGAACCGCGCGTGCCGCCCCAGGTGTACAAGGCGATCTCCGACGCGATCCAGGCCTGCCAGCTGAACGGCGAGGATCCGGGCAAGCGGGCCGAGATGGCGGCGCAGCAGATCGACAGCTTCCTCGCCGGCTACGACGGCGCGCCGATCTTATGAGCGTGATGATGCAGGGTGCCTCCGATCACTTCCTTAGTCCCCCCTCCCCTCGCGGGAGGGGGCTAGGGGGGGGGGGTTCCCTCGGCCAGGACCGGCATTGCTACACAGGCAGCGGTGATCACGGAGACAACCCGACTCATTCGCGCGCGGACGCGCGCAGACCCCTCCCCCTGCCCCCCTTCCGCAAGGGGAAGGGGGACTCAAAAAGATGACGGGCGGTATGCATACGGCCTCGCGAGCCGAAACCCCGCGAGTGGCAACAACCGCGAAGCGCCGCCGCCTGTCCGCCCGGCATCGCGAGTGGATCGCGGGATATCTCTTCGTGCTGCCCGACGCACTGGGCCTGCTGGTCTTCGTCGGCGGGCCGATGCTGCTGTCGCTCAGCCTCGGCTTCTTCGGCGTCACCGGCTTCGGCGGCTATCGCTTCGTCGGCCTGGCCAACTACCGGCGGATGCTGGCCGACCCGCTGTTCCTGGAGAGCCTGAAGGTCACCCTGCTGTACGTCGTGCTGCTGGTGCCCAGCCTCTACGTCACCGGGCTGGGCCTCGCCCTGCTGGTGCACCGGCGCAGCCGCTTCTCCGGCCTGTTCCGGACCCTGTTCTTCCTGCCGCACATGGTCAGCCTGGTGGTGGTCGGGCTGATCTGGCAGGTGCTGCTGATCGACAAGATCGGCGTGATCAGCCGGCTGTCGGCCGCGATCGGCCTCGGCGGGCTGTCCTGGCTCGGCGACCCGGACCTGGCGCTCTACGCCATCGTGGGCGTCAGCGTCTGGTTCCTGATGGGCTACTACATGCTGATCTTCCTGTCCGGGCTGCAGGACATCCCCCGCGAGTATCTCGACGCGGCGCGGATCGACGGCGCCGGGCCGGTCGCCGCCTTCCGCCACATCATCCTGCCGCTGCTGCGCCCGACCAGCTTCTTCGTCCTGCTGGTGTCGACCGTCGCCGCCGTGGCCGGGGCCCAGACCTTCGACCTGGTCTATGTCATGACCAAGGGCGGGCCCGCCAACTCGACCTCGCTGGCGATCTATTACATCTACGAGCAGGCCTTCCAGTTCGGCGAATACGGTTACGCGGCGGCCATGGCCTCGGTGCTGGTGATCATCCTGCTGGCCTTCACCGCCCTCCTGTTCCGGGCCACGCGCGGCGGGCGCTTCGACTATGACTGACACGGCTGCCCTCCCCGCCCGCGCCTTCCGCCCGGCCGGCACGATCTGGTTCCTGGCCTCCGCCATTCTGGCGCTGATGACCGTGGCGCCGCTGCTGTGGATGCTGTCGATCGCCTTCAAGGGGCCGGACGAGATCTTCGACCCCGGGCTGATCCCGGCACGGCCGACCTTGGAGAATTTCCTCTACGTCTTCACCGAGGTCGATTTCCTGCGCTTCCTCTTGAACACGCTGGCGGTCGCCGGGTCGGTGACGGTGATCGCGCTCCTGTTCCACTCCATGGCCGGCTACGCTCTGGCCCGGCTGCGCTTCCCGGGGCGCGAGGCGATCTTCCTCGGCATGTTCTCGACCTTCCTGATCTCGCTGCCGGTGATCATCGTGCCGCTGTTCATCCTGGTGCGGCAGCTGGGCCTGGTGAACAGCTATGGCGGGCTGATCATCCCGGCGATCTTCAACGCCTTCGGCATATTCCTGCTGCGCCAGTTCTACCTGAACGTGCCGCGCGAGCTGGAGGAGGCGGCGTTCATCGACGGCGCCGGCTACTGGCGGGTGTACTGGAGCATCGTGCTGCCGCTGTCGCGGCCGATCCTGGCGGCGCTCGCGATCTTCTTCTTCCTGGCCAACTGGAACGCCTTCCTGTGGCCGCTGACCATCACCACCGACCCCAAGCTGTGGGTGGTGCAGGTCGCGGTCGCCAGCTTCCAGGCGCAGTACTCCGCCTCCTGGAACTACATCATGGCCGCGTCGACGGTGGTGGCGCTGCCGACCCTGCTGCTGTTCGTCCTGTTCCAGCGGCAGATCATCGAATCGATCAAGACCGGCGGGCTGAAATAGCCGCCGCCACGGGAGACTTCATGATGCAGAGCAATGCCGGATTGTCGCCGCTGCGCGGCCTCGCCAAGCTGCGCCAGGCCCGCACCCGGCGCTTCTCCAGCTGGGACCGCACCGGCGGCAACGACGACCGGCTGCACATCGCCCCGGGCGAGACGGTGACGATCGCCGAGACGGCGGGCGCCGGCGTGGTCACGCATATCTGGGTGACCATCAACTGCGCCAGCCGGCACGCGCTGCGCAAGATCGTGCTGCGCGCCTGGTGGGACGGCGAGGCCGAGCCCAGCATCGAATGCCCGCTCGGCGACTTCTTCGGCATGGGCCACGGCCAGACCCGCAACTTCGCCAGCCTGCCGCTGCAGATGAGCCCGCAGGACGGCCGAGGCTTCAACTGCTATTTCCCGATGCCGTTCGGCAGCCATATGCGCTTCGCCGTGACCAACGAGGCCGAGCACGAGCTGCTGTTCTACTACTACATCGATCTCGAGCTGCACGACGCGCTGGAGGACGGCCTCGGCCGCTTCCACGCCCAATGGCGCCGGGCCGCGCCGCAGCCCTTCGACGAGGCCGGCCTGTCCAACGAGGAGGTGCTGTTCGGCGGCGTCACCACCGACGGAGCGAAGAACCACACCATCCTCGATGCCGCCGGCCACGGCCACTATGTCGGCTGCCTGCTGAGCGTCTACTCGCTGCGGCGGTCGCGGGACTGGGACTGGTACGGCGAGGGCGACGACATGATCTTCGTCGACGGCGAGCCGGGCCTGTCCGTGCCCGATGCCGGCCGCAAGCGGCAGATCGCGGCGGAGCCGGTGCTTCCGGTCATCCCCGACCGGCCGGAGAGATCAGCCGGCGCCAACGACGCCTGGCCGCCGACCCTGCACGGCACCGGCACCGAGGACTACTTCAACACCGCCTGGTGCCCGAACCAGGAATACTCCGCCCCCTATCACGGCATCATCGCCGGCGGCGGACCGAACTGGCAGGAGCCGGTGACCCTCTACCGCTTCCACATCGAGGACCCGGTGGTGTTCCGACGGTCGATCCGGGTGACGATCGAGCGCGGCCACGCCAACCGCCGCGACGACGAGGTGTCGAGCACCGCCTTCTGGTACCAGGCCGAGCCGCACAAGCCCTTCCCGCCCCTGCCCGAAGCGGCGGAGCGGCTGCCGAGCTTCCGCGCGCCGTTCGAGGAGAGGGGCTGATCCGCTAAGGCAGCCGTTCCAGCGCGGCACCGTGCGGTTGCCGACGCTGCCGGACCGTGCCGACCCGTTCCGCATGCTTCTCGCCCCAGTCGGCGAGCGGGCCGAGCGCCTGGTTGAGCGAGGCGCCGAGCTCCGTCACCGAATATTCCACGCGCGGCGGCACCTCATGGAACACCTCGCGGTGGACGAGGCCGTCCGCCTCCATCTCGCGCAGCTGCTGGATCAGCATCTTCTCGCTGATTCCCTGCACCAGCCGCTTCAGCTCCCCGAACCGGCGGGGCTCGGCCTGGATCTCCCACAGGATAAGGGCCTTCCACTTGCCGCCGATGACCTCCAGGGCGGGCCCAAGGCCGCAGCTGTAGGGCTGCTCTCCTCTCATGTTCCTGCTGCTCCGTAATTCTTACCATAGGGTAAGTACCTGACTTTTAAGTAGGTACTTGAGGAAAATCAAGGAGCTCATACCTTTCGGAGCGAACGAGCCGAACCCGGCCTCGGGCGCAGCAGGAAGGGCGAGACACATGGACGCCGACCCCACCATCATCGAACATCCCGGGCAGGCGCCGGCCGACGCGACCCTGCTGGTCAACGGCTGCACGCAGCACCTACGGATCGACCCTCGGGTCACGCTGCTCGACGCGCTCCGCGACCATCTCGGCCTGACCGGGACCAAGAAGGGCTGCGACCGCGGCGAATGCGGCGCCTGCACGGTGCATATCGATGGCCGCAGGGCATTGTCGTGCCTGACGCTCGCGGTCATGGCCGAGGGCCGCGAGATCACCACGATCGAGGGGCTGGCCGAGAGCGACCGGCTGCACCCCGTGCAGGCCGCCTTCATCGAGCATGACGCGTTCCAGTGCGGCTTCTGCACCCCGGGCCAGATCATGTCGGCGGTCGCCTGCATCCGCGAGGGGCATGCCGGCTCGGACGACGAGATCCGCGAGTCCATGAGCGGCAATCTCTGCCGCTGCGCCGCCTATCCGCAGATCGTCGCCGCGGTGCGGGCCGCGGCGGCCGCAACCGGGATCTGACCCATGCAGAGCTTCGCCTATGAGCGGGCAGAGACCCTGGCGCAAGCGATCGGGGCCGCGGCCGAGCCGGACACGGCAGTGATCGCCGGCGGCACCGAGCTTCTCAACTGGATGAAGGATGGCATCACCGCGCCGCGGCGCCTGGTCGACCTGAACGGCCTGTCAGGCCTCGACGGCGTCGTGGCCGACGATCGCGGCCTCAGGATCGGGGCGCTGGCCCGGATGGGCGACCTCGCCGAGCATCCGGCGATCCGGCGCGACTGGCCGGCCGTCTCGCAGGCGCTGCTGCAGAGCGCCTCCGCCCAGATCCGCACCATGGCCTCGATCGGCGGCAACCTGATGCAACGGACGCGCTGCCCCTATTTCCGGGCCGAGGTCGACCTGCCCTGCAACCGGCGCCGGCCGGGCAGCGGCTGCGCGGCACTGGCGGGCGAGGACCGGTCGGCCGCGATCTTCGGCTGGACCGAGCAATGCGTCGCCACCCATCCGTCGGACGTGGCGGTGGCCCTGGCCGCGCTCGACGCCGTGGTGCATGTCGATGGGCCCGGCGGGCCGCGCGCGATCCCGGTCACGGAGTTCCATCGCCTGCCCGACCACGGATCGATCCGAGAGACCGTGCTGGAGCCCGGCGAGCTGATCACCGCGATCGAGGTGCCGGCCTCCGCCGCCGCGCGGCGGTCGCATTATCTCAAGCTGCGCGAGCGGGCGTCCTACGAATTCGCGCTGGTCTCGGCGGCGGTGGGACTCGACCTCGACGGCGGTGTGATCCGCGAGGCGCGGATCGCGCTCGGCGGTGTCGCGGCGAAGCCCTGGCGCCTGGACGAGACCGAGGCGGCCCTGCGGGGCGTGACACTGACGAACGAGCCGGCGCTGCGGCGCGCTGTGGACGCCGGCTTTGCCGAGGCGCGGCCGCTGCGCCGGAACGGCTTCAAGGTGGAGCTCGCCAAACGCGCCGTCATCCGGGCGCTGCAGATCGCGGGAGGCATGGCATGAGCGGCGGAATCGGGCAGGCGGTCAGCCGGCGGGACGGTCCGGCGAAGGTCACCGGCGCGGCGCGCTACGCCGCCGATACGCCGGTCGCAGATGCCGTCCATGCCGTGATCGTGCCGGCGACACGGCCGAAGGCCCGGATCACGAAGATCGATCTCGGCCGGGCATCGGCCGCGCCCGGCGTGATCCGCATCTTCACCCATGAGACCACGCCGCGCTTCGGCCACGTCACCGTGGTGCTGGCGGAGGACAACCTGCCGCCGCTGCAGGGCGACCGCGTCCTGTACGAGGGGCAGCCGGTGGCGCTGGTGGTCGCCGGGACGCCGGAGCAGGCAACTGAGGCCGCGCGCCTCGTCCGCGTCTCCTATGACGAGGAGCCGTTCGACGTAGATTTCCTCTCCGATCCGGATCGCGCCGAGCCGGTCGCCGAGTTCTTCGGCCTGCCGCTCGACACCGCCTGGGGCGACGTGGCGGCGGCGTGGAGCGAGGCCGATGCCAGGACCGAGGCCGTCTATGTCACGGCCGACCGGCACCACAACCCGATCGAGCCGGGGGCGATCCTGGCGGTCTGGCAGGACGGGCAGCTCACCGTGCATGATGCGACGCAAGGGGTGGCGGAGGAACGCGAGGCGCTGGCCCAGGCGCTCGGGCTCGATCCGGCGCAGGTGCGGGTCCGCAACGACTTCATCGGCGGCAGCTTCGGCGCTAAGCTCTGGGGCCTGCCGCACCAACTGCTCGCGGCCATGGCGGCGCGGCAGCTGGAGCGCCCGGTGAAGCTGGTGCTGACCCGCGCCCAGACCTACACGGCCTGGGGCTACCAGTCGGCGACCCGCCAGACGGTCGCCCTGAGCGCCCGGGCCGACGGCAGCCTCACCGGCCTCCGCCACGACGTCGTCGCTGCGGGCTCCCATATCGGCCACTACATCGAGGCTGCGGGCTGGGACACACCCGCGATCTACGCCACGCCGAGCTTCAGGATCAGCCATCGCCGCAGGCGCCTGGACCGCGCCAGCCCCTCGGCCATGCGCTCGCCCTTCGGCGGCGTCGGCCTGGTCCCGGTCGAGATCGCCATGGACGAGCTCGCCGGCCGCCTCGGCATGGACCCGCTGGAACTCCGGCTCCGGAACCACGCCGAGGCCCATCCGGCCGATGGCCGCCCCTTCTCGTCCAAACGGCTCAGGGAATGCTATGCGGAAGCGGCGCGGCGCTTCGGCTGGTCCGAGCGGCCGGCGGCGGCGCGGTCGATGCGCGACGGGCGAACCCTGGTCGGCTGGGGCATGGCGACCGCCGTGCTGCGGGCGTTCCGCTTTCCGGCCACGGCGCGGACCGGCATCGGCCGCGACGGCCGGGTGCTGGTCGAGACCGCCACCCATGATGTCGGCCAGGGGCTGAGCACGATCCTCCGGCAGATCGCCGCCGATACGCTCGGCGTGGCGGTCGAGCGCGTGGATCTGGCAATCGCCGACACGGCCTTGCCCAAAACCACCTTCACCGGCGGCTCCTCGACCTCGATGAGCGTCGGTTCCGCCGTGCAGGCCGCGGCCGCGGCCCTGAGGGAGAAGCTGGTCGAGGCCGGCGCAAACGGGCCGGAAGGCTATGCCGGCGCGGTGGCGCGGCTCGGGGTCGAGCGGCTGTCGGCCGAGGGCGAGTGGTCGCCGGCCGACGGCGAGGCGACCCCGCCGATCTTCAGCTTCGGGGCGGTGTTCGCCGAGGTGCGGGTCGACCGGGACATTCCGATCCCCAGGGTCAGCCGCGTCGTCGGCGTCTACGACGCCGGCCGGATCCTCAATCCGAAGACCGCCCGCAGCCAGATGACCGGCGGCATCGTCTGGGGGATCGGCCAGGCGCTGCTGGAGCGCTCGGAGATGGATCCCCGCCTCGGGCGGTTCCTGTCGAAGAACCTGGCCGGCACCCTCGTCCCGGTGAACGCCGATGTGGGCGAGATCGACGTGGCCTTCATCGAGGCGCCCGACCCGCATGCCAGCCCGCTCGGCGCCCGCGGCATCGGCGAGCTGGGCGCCATCGGCATCGGCGCGGCGATCGCCAACGCCGTGTCCGACGCCACCGGGGTGCGCGTGCGCGAGCTGCCGATCCGGCCGGAGCATCTGATGGGATGACAGGCCGCCGTCGCCGCCCGCCGCAGCCGGAGGCTCACCCCTTCAGCCCGGTATGGGCCAGCCCCTCGATGAACTGGCGCTGGGCGATGACGAAGACGATCAGCACCGGCAGCGCCGTCAGCGTCACCGCCGCCAGCTGGACGTTCCACATCGGGCCGCCATAGGCGTCGACATACTGGGTCAGCGCCTGCGGCAGCGTGAACTTCTCGGTCGAGGACAGGAACACGATCGGCTCGAGATACAGGTTCCAGCTGTGCAGGAAGGTGAAGATGGCGACGGCGCCGAGGGCCGGCCGGGCCAGCGGCAGGGCGATGCGCCAGAACAGCCCGAAGCGGCCGAGCCCGTCGATCCGCCCCGCCTCCTCCAGCTCCGGCGGCAAAGTGATGAAGAACTGGCGCATGATGAAGGTCGCCAGCACGCAGGGCGCGCCAAGGATCGGCACCAGGATCAGGGGCCAGTGGGTGTTCACCAGGCCGAGCCCCAGGAAGAAGCGGAACAGCGGCACGATCGTCACCTCGCTGGGCACCAGGAGCGCCAGCAGCACCACCATGAACACCGCGTTCTGGCCCGGGAAGCGGATGCGGGCGAAGGCATAGCCGGCCAGCGAAGCCACCGCCATGGTGCCGAGCGTCACCACCGCGGCGATGTACAGGCTGTTCCAGTACTGCAGGGCGAAGGGCTGCAGCGCGAACACCTGGGCGTAGGCGTCGAGGTCGAGGCGGCGCGGCAGCAGCGCCGGCGGGAAGGCGAAGATCTCCTGCACCGGCTTGAAGGAGGAGGTGACCATCCACCAGGTCGGGAAGATGAAGGGGATGGCCAGCACGCACATCAGCCCGTAGATCGCCAGACGGGCGCGGGGGTTGAGGTCAGCCCTCATGGAACACCCACCGCTTGCGCAGCTGCCACTGCGCGAAGGTCAGCACCGCGACGATGGCGAACAGCAGCACCGCCAGCGCCGAGCCGTAGCCGAAGGCGTGGAACTGGAAGGCCTGCTGGTACAGGTAGTAGACCAGCACGGTGGTCGAGATGCCCGGCCCGCCCTGGGTCAGCACCGCGATCTGGGCGAAGACCTGCAGCGACCCGACGATGGTGATGATCGAGGTCAGGAGAATGGTCGGGCTGATCAGCGGCAGGGTGATGCGGCGGAACTGGGCGAAGCGGCCGGCGCCCTCGATCCGCGCCGCCTCGTACAGGTCGCGCGGCACGGTCTGCAGCGCCGCCAGGAACAGCACCATGTTCAGCCCGACATTCTTGAACACCTGGACCACGATCACCGACAGCATCGCCGTGGTCTCGCCGCGCAGCCAGTTCGGCCCGGTGACGCCGAACGCGGCCAGGATGCCGTTGATGCCGCCGTCCTTCTGCAGCAGGAAGCCCCAGACGATGGTCCAGGCCACCAGCGACACCACGACCGGCGAGAAGAACAGCGCCCGGAACACCGTCATGCCGCGCAGCCGCTGGTTCAGCAGCACCGCCAGCAGCAGCGCCAGGCTGAGGTTCAGCACCACCAGCCCGATCGAGAACAGGGCGGTGGCGCGCAGCACGCCCGGCAGCTCCGGATCCTGCAGCAGCAGCCGGTAGTTGCCGTCGCCGACATAGTCGAAGCTGCCGGCCAGCACGTTCCACTCGTGCAGGCTGTACCAGGCCACCAGCGCCAGCGGCATCAGCACGAACAGCGCGACGCCGGCCAGCTGCGGCGCGACGAAGAGGTAGCCGGCCAGGGCGTCGCGGCGCCGCAGCGTCCAGAACGGCGCCCGGGGGGCGGCCGCGGCCATGGCAGGGGCCGGCATCGTGGACGTCCGCCCTGTCATCGTCACCGCGCCAGCAGCGGCCGGATGCGGCCGCACACCGCCTTCAGCGCCGCGTCGACATCGGCGTCGGGCTGCCACAGCGCGTCCAGCCCGGCCCGCACCACCTGGGCGATCTGGGCGTTGCCGGTGTGGCTGGGCTTCACCGACCCGATCTCGATGCCGCGCACCACCACCGCCTCGATCTGCCCGGGCTTCAGCATCGGGTTGGCCTTGGCCAGCAGGTCGACGCCGAGCTGGCTCTTGCGCGGCGGCGGGAAGAACTGCGCCAGCTTCGCCGAGTTCTCCGGATTGGTCAGGAAGGCCAGGAAGGACGCCGCGGCTTCCGCGTTCGGCCGGGCCTTGAACACGCCGATGCCGGCCTGGCCGATCACCGCGTATTCGCCGGCCGGCCCCTTCGGCAGCGGCACCAGGTCCCAGGCGAAGGCGCCGTCCTTCAGCAGGGCCGCCCGGCTGATCTGGGTGATGGTCATGGCGGCGTCGCCGGCGAAGAAATCGGCCGGTGCGCCGGGGCCCGGCATCGCCTGGTCGGTGAACACCGCCTTGTGCAGGAAGCGCATCGCCTCGGCCATCGGCGGCTGGTCGAAGCCGCAGGCCTTGCCGTCGGCGCTCCAGGGCGCGGCACCCCAGCCGTTCCAGATGGTGGCGAGGTTGTCCCACAGCTTGTAGTCGAAATCGCGCACCACCAGCCCGGCCTTGCCGGTCTTGGCATGGACCGCGGCGGCGTCGGCGACGGCGGTGTCCCAGATCCACTCCCCGGCCGCGATCCGCTCCGCCGGCGCCTTCACCCCCGCCTGCTTCAGCAGGTCGAGATTGACGAAGACGCCGAAGGGCGAGGTCGACAACGGATAGGCGTAGAGCACGTCGTCGCGGCGCCACAGCGCGGTGGCGCTGGGCAGGAGGTCGTCATAGCCGTAGCCCGGCGTCGCCCGCAGCACGTCCTGCAGCGGCAGCAGCACGCCGGAAGAGACGAAATCCGGCGCCGAGTTCTCGAAGATCCAGGCCAGGTCCGGCGCGTTGCCGCCGGCGATCTGGGTGGTCAGCGCCGTGGTGTAGCCGTCGAAGGGCAGCGTCTCGAAGGTGATCGACGCCACCTCCGGATGATCCTTGCGATATGCGGCGGCGATGTCGTCCAGCAGCTGCAGATGCGCCTTGTTGCCGGTCCAGACGGTCATCCGGAGCGCTGTGCCTTCCGCCCGGGCCGGAGCCCCAAGGGCCGTCGCGGCCAGCAGGCCGGCCGCGGCGATGGCGAAGATACGCTGTCCGAGCGTCATGGCGTCCTCCCTTTCCTGTTTATCCTTGGCTGGTTGCGGTGCCGGTCAATAGCCGACGACATCCGGCCAGCGCAGTTCGACACCCTGCCCTTCCAGCCTAGCCTGGAACGCGGCCAGCCGGTCCGGCCGCGCCCGCACCGCGCGCGGCGGCAGGTCGTGCTGCAGGCACCAGGCGGCGAGATGGCCCGCCACCTCGCCGATATTCCACTCCACCGGATGCAGCCGGTAGCAGCCATTGGTGATGTGGGTGGTGCCGATCGCCTTGCCGGCCGGCAGCAGGTTCTCCATCCGCCGCGGCAGCAGGGCGCCGAGCGGGATCTCGAACGGGCAGGAGCCGACATCGATGTAGTTGTCGCCGCCGGTCGAGGGATGCAGGTCGATCCGGTACATGCCGACGCCGACGGAATCGCGGTAGCGCACGGCCCCGCGGGCGCCGCGAACCGCCAGCGACAAATCCTGCTCCACCACCGTGTATTCGGCGCGGATGCGGCGGGATTCGCGGATGTAGGGCGCCTGGGCCAGTCCGTCGAGCGTGCCGGTGACGTCGCTGCGCAGCCTGAGGCCCGGGAATCCCGCGCCGCCGTCCAGCCGCGGCGCCTCGGTCTGCAGCCAGTACAGCACGCAGCGCGACAGCTCCTCGGCGCCGGCCAGGTGGCGTCGCGCCTCGTCCTCGGGCACCTCGAACACCGGCCCCTCGAAATAGTCGATCATCGGCCAGTTCACGAGGGTGATGTCGCTGCCATAGGTGCCGCCGGTGAAGTTGCGGCGGGCGGCGATGCGCCGGAAGGTCCAGAGGTTGCCGTCGCCCGGGTTCAGCCGCTGGTCGGCGTTCACCGCCAACGGGTCGTCGTCCGGGTTCGGGGTGAAGCTGCGCTCGACGATCTCCAGCGTGCGCGGATGCGGCGACCGCCAGCCGAGCAGCGGCCCGCCCCAGAACTCCGGCCGGTAGTCGCGCCAGAAGGCGTAGTTCGCCGGCCGGTCGATGACGTGGCTGCCGTCGACATGGTCGATGGCGAAGCAGATCGACACCGCCTGCATGTTCAGGGGCTGGGCGGCCCAGGGTGCGCTCGGCTCCCCGGTCTCGGTGCGGGATTCGAAGCCGGTGACGTATTCGGTGCCGGTCAGCGGCAGCAGCGCGCCGGTCTCGGTCGCGTCCAGCACGTAGCGGCCGGATGCGACGATGTCCGGCCCGCCGTCGCGATGGGCCAGGCGGACGGCCCGCACCCGGTCGCCGTCGACATCCGCGGCCACCGGCCGGTAGGGCTGCAGCACGCGGAGGCGGCCGGAGCCGCGCCACGGCGCCAGCATCGCCTCGATCACCGCCAGGCCGACCCGCGGCTCGTGGCACAGCCGGCTGACCCAGCCGGCGCCGGGGTTCAGGTCGCGCCAGGCCCGCGCGCCCTCGGTCAGCGGGTAGTGGCGGCGGTAGTGGTCGCGGATGCCGTCGCGCAGGGCCCGGTAGCTGGCGGTGACGCCGAAGCGCTCGACCCAGGAATGCTCGTCCGGGGGCACCGCCTGGCTGGTCAGCTGGCCGCCGAGCCAGTCGTATTCCTCGGTCAGGATCACCGAGCGGCCGGACCTGAGCGCCGCCAGCGCCGCCGCGACGCCGCCCAGGCCGCCGCCCACCACCAGCACATCCGCATCGAATTCCCGGGTCAATTCCGTCGTCCCTTCCGCTTGTCCGGCACCGGGCCGAGGGTCTGCCCCTCGGCCAGCTCGCAGGGCAGCAGCCGCTGCCGCCCCTTCTCCTCCCCGCCCATCACCAGGGTCAGGATCTCGACCGCCTGCCGGCCCATCTCCTCCCGCGGGATGCGGAAGCAGGTGAAGGCGATGTCGGTCGCGACCGGCCGCGTCGGGTTGCCCAGCGCGATCAGCGACAGGTCGTCCGGCACCGCCACGCCCCGGTCGCGCGCCGCCCGCTCCACCACCACCGCGTCGGCCTGGTCCTCGACCAGCGCCGCGGTCGCGCCTTCGCGCAGCAGCCCGTCGACCAGCTCGCCGGGATCGCGGTCCTGGGCGGGCTCGTGGATCCAGTCCACCCCCGTCTCCTCGACCGCGGCACGGAAGCCGGCCCAGCGGTCGTCGGAGGATTCGGCGCCGCAGCCGGGGCCGATGAAGGCGAGACGGCGGTGGCCCAGCGCCACGGCCTGCCGCACCAGCGCCGCGGTGGCGGCGGCGTAGTCGGCGCCGACATAGGGCACCGGGCCGCCGGCATCGTCGCGGCGGCCGACGGCCACGAAGGGGTATCGGCCGGCGACCAGCCGGGCCAGTTCGTCCCGGTCCAGCGTCCGGCCCAGCAGGATGCAGCCATCGGCCAGGCGCAGCCGGTTGTTCTCGTGGAAGATCCGGCGGCGCCCGTCCGTCACCGGCGCGCTGGTGAACAGCAGCAGGTCGTAGCCGAACCGCTCCGCCGCCCCCTCGATGCCCAGCAGGAAGGGCGTGTAGAAATCGGCCTGCAGCGTCGGGAACACCGGCTCGTAGGTGAAGACCCCGAGCAGCTGGTTGCGCCGCCCGACCAGCTTCTGTGCCGCCGGATCGGCGACATAGCCGGTGGCGCGGATCACCTCCAGCACCCGCTCGCGCGTCTCCTGCGGGATCCGGGCCGAGCCATCGCCGCGCCGGTTGAGCACGAGCGACACGGTTGCCTGGCTGACCCCTGCCAGCCGGGCGATGTCCCGCTGCGTCAGCCGCGCGCCTCCTCCCGCTCCCGGCATGGCCTCTTCTCTTGATAATACGTATTATCAGGGATAATAATGGGATCCTGTCGGGTGGTCAATCCCTCGCCGGGGGAAGTGTCTGCTCGGCGGAAAAGGCCCGACCCGGGGCGTGGTGGGGGATCGGCCCCGGGTCGGGCTGGGCGCTCGGAGGGGGTGAGCGCCGATGATGAGACGAATGCGGGAGGCGGTTTATTCCCGATGGTGCGGAGAAACCTGGCGGCTACCGCGAGGCCGCGATCGTCCGCCCAAGCCGCTCCGCCAAAGCCGAGCCGGGGGTGCCCGGCGGCGCGGCGATGCTCATGCGGTTCTCGCCCGGCAGAGGGGTGACGACACGAACGTGATCAGATTGTCCGGTTCGTGAGAACATACGCAGAGTCTTTCGGATCGGGCAATCAGAGGCATTCACTGCCTCTGCGCCGAGCGCCGCATACACGGTTTTCCCCACCTCGATCCGCGCCGACCTCGCGGACCGTGAGGCCCTCCCCGAACGCGGCGAGCATGGCCCGCCGGCGGGCCACGGCCTTGCGGATTTTCCACGAGACGAAGTCCAGGCTGCGCCGCAGCAGACGGACGATGCAGGTTTGGACCGTCGCTTCGGGGGCCTGTTTTGCCGCCTCGCACACAACAGAATAGAGCGAAAGCATGGGGATCTGAACGATAGGCAAACGACTAAATTTTCGCCAAATCCGGATCTCTCTCGCACATTCTTACAAAATCCGTCCTGGCTATCGAAATATGTTGACATAATGTGTATTTTGAAAGGAATTTATTCACGAGAAGGTGACAGGAGATATCTATGACAAATCTGATTATATCCATGAAATATTATAATTTTGTCAGAAATATCGTTGACTTCAATTCGGATCCTAGAAAGAGGACTCAAAATGGATTCCAGGAGCGGCAATGTCCCAACATGCGGCCATCCGCATGAGAGTCCGCTCCTAAAGTTTGTCAATACACCGAAATGAGAACGACGTCTTTCTTGAGACTTTATTGAAATCAATATAATTTACCGGAATTGTATTGTCGTATCTCACCATTTCATTTCTATTTAATGTAAACGATAAAATATAATTACTAATTCAGTTAACAAACATAGCAGAAAAAGAATATTTTTGATGCGATAAAAATAGAAATAAAACTCATGAGTTAATGATGAGAAACGGTTTCTTCACATGAGGGCAAGCTGACCATGAACGAAGTTGCTGAACGCGAACCATTGGCAATCGTCGGGATGAGCTGCCGATTCGCTCCGAACTTGGATGGGCTGGATCCCTACTGGAATTTTCTTTGCAATGGTCAATCCGCTGTTCGAGAGGTCCCTCCCGAACGATGGGCGCCTTATGAGCAAGCAAATCCGGAAGCATCGGCAGTGCTTCGTCGCGCGACGAGGCGCGGCTGCTTTATGGACGGCATTGAAGATTTTGACGCGGAATTCTTTGGGATATCGGCGCGCGAGGCTGAATCCATTGACCCGCAGCAGAGGATTGTCCTTGAACTGGTGTGGGAGGCGCTGGAGCATGCCGGGATACGCCCAAGCCAACTCAAAGGAAGTAAAGCTGGCGTATTTGCTGCAGCTGGATCAAATGATTACGGGCACCAGATGTATGCGGACTTTGCACGCATTGAGCCATGGGCCCTTAATGGCGGAATGCTCTTTGGTATTGCGAATCGGGTCTCCTACGTGCTCGATCTCCATGGCCCCAGCCTGGTTGTAGATACAGCATGTGCCGGTTCGCTCACGGCGTTGCACCTGGGTTGCCAGAGCCTCTGGGACGGCACCGTTCCGATTGCCGTGATTGCCGGCGTGAACATCATGACCTTCCCCGGAGTGCTGCTGGCATTGGATGCGGCAGGAGCGACGTCGAAGGATGGGTGGTGCAAGTCGTTCGACGCCGGCGCCGACGGATACGGGCGCGGAGAAGGGGCTGGCGTCCTTATCCTGAAGCGCCTGTCCGATGCCGAACGTGATCACGACCGCGTCTTGGCCGTCATTCGGACCTCCGGCATTTTCCAGGACGGGCGAACGGCTGGAATGATGGCGCCAAATGGCGATGCCCAGGAGCTGATGCTGCGGCAGCTCTACGAACAGGCCCGCATTCCCACTGAATCCGTTCAGCATATCGAGGCGCATGGGACAGGAACCCGGCTTGGCGACAAGGCGGAGTTAACCGCCCTCTCGCGCGTCTTCGGTCCAGGCCGGAGCAACGGCGCCGAATGCCTGGTCAGTTCGGTCAAACCCAATGTAGGCCACTTGGAGGCCGCTGCCGGCATGGCCGGTCTGATCAAGGCCGTTATTTCACTTAATCGGGGTCTTTTGCCAAAGAACCTCCATCGGACGCTTAGCGGTGAGATTGACTGGGACACAGCGGGGATCAGGATCGTCTCGGAACTAACGAAATGGCCTTCTGCAGCGACGCCCAGGCGGGCGGGGGTCTCGAACTATGGTGTCGGCGGTTCGCTTGCACATGTTGCCCTCGAAGAGAGCCCTGAGGCCAGGCAGACATCAGCGGGCCGAAAAGCCCTCCCCACCGCGAGACTTTTCCCATTCTCGAGCCGCTCGCAAGAAGGCTTGACCCGATATGCCCGCAAGTTCGCGCATTGGATGGAGACGAATCCTCAGGCGGATCTGGACGATATTGGATACACGCTGAGCAGGCGGCGCGATCACCTGAGCGTAAGGTCCGGCGTCATAGCCTCGACAAGGGAAGAGTTGCTGGCCGCGTTGCAAAGCATACCGAGCGGAACCTTGTCTGAACACTACGCAACAGGGCCGATCCTGAACAACAAGAGCCGCGGCGTCGTCTTTGTTTTCTCGGGTCACGGCGCCCAGTGGGATGGAATGTGCCGCGAGTTGCTGCAGAATGAGCCGATCTTCGCTTTGGAATTGGATTCTCTTGAGCAAGTGTACCGGGAAGAATTGGGCTATTCTCCGCGCGAAGCGTTGGAGCTTGGGGGTTTCTCTTCTGTCGAGCGAACCCAAGCGATGGTTTTTGCTGTGCAGATCGCGCTGACCGCCTTGTGGGCCGACAAGGGCCTGACACCGGCCGCGGTGATCGGGTATTCCGTTGGTGAGATTGCGGCTGCCGTCGCGGCTGGGGCACTGGAAAAGATGTCGGCGGCCCGTTTCGTGTGCCGGCGGGCAGCCATCTTGCAGCGGCTTTCCGGACAAGGCGGAATGTTGATGGTCAATCTTCCGTTCGACGACGTGAAAGCGCGTCTCGGCCAAGACGTCCGCGCCGTCGCGGCCATTGCCGCAAGCCCGGCCTCCACGATCATTTCGGGCGACACCGGTGCAATCTCACAAATAGGCGATGATTGGGCGAAGGAGGGCCTCGTCACGCGACGTGTCGCGACGGACGTCGCATTTCACAGCCCGCATATCGACCGAGTTCGAGAAGATATCCGTGCTGCATGCGCCGGGCTGGTTCACCTGACGCCGACGATCGAGATGTACAACACGACATTGAATGATCCGAGAGCCCAAGTCAGCCGCGATGCGGAGTTCTGGGTCAGGAACGCCAGGGATCCCGTTCTCTTTGAGCAGGCAGTGACGGCTGCTATGGAGGACGATTTCAATCTGTATTTGGAAGTATCGACAAGGCCGACGGTCTCGCATTCGCTCCGGGAAACGGCTATTGCGAATGGTAGAGAAGACGTCGTTGTTTATCCGACAATCAAGAAGGATTGTCCGGAGCGGAGCGGCATGATGGTCAGCTTGGCCAACCTCTATTGCCATGGCGCTGACTTGGCGTGGCACGAGTCCTTCCCGCAGGCTCGCTTGGCCGATCTCCCTCCGATAAGCTGGAACCACCGTAAGTACTGGACGAAGGCATCGCCAATCACCTCCGCCGGCGGGCCAGGGCACATTCCGGAAAGTCACACCCTCCTCGGCTCTCGTACGACCGTTCGCAGTACCCCGCCGAGCTATGTGTGGAGATCGCAGCTCGACTTCGAGTCCCGCCCGTATCCGGGAAAGCACCCAGTGTTCGGAGTGGAAATCGTTCCCGCTGCGGTATTGCTGCATTCGTTCATGCAGGCAGGGGCAAGCCATGCGCGGCTGCCTTGCCTCAAGGATATTTTGTTGCATACGCCGGTGGCTGTCGAGCAGGTGCGCGATATTCAATTGGTCAGGCAGGGCAACAAGATCGAGCTCGCAAGCCGACTCGTCGAAGAAGGTGGTCGAGAAAAGGCAGAGGACGATCACTCGTGGACAACCCATACCACCGCGACCTTTACATGGGATATTGATCGGGCTTGGCAGCCAAGCGTCGAGGAGTATAGGGCACGATGCACGGAGCATGTGACACGGGCATCCATTGAAGAACTCTTCCAACGGAAGGGAATCGGCGGATATGGCTTTGAATGGTTGCTGGGCGAGCTTTATCGAGGCAGTAACGAAATAATCGCGACGATGGAAGTGTCGCCGGCTATGGCCGGAGGGAACAGCTGGGCGGCGGTTTTAGACGGTGCGTTGACGATAACCCCTTTGCTGCTGCCTGATGACAGCGCGATGCGGATGCCCGCTCGTGTCGCCAAGGTGGCGGTAGGGACGTGCTTGCCGACGAAATTCACGGTTCTTGCACGCGCCAGAGATGCTGGAGACGGCTCGGAAAGCGCGATCATAGATCTCGTCATATTTGATGATGAAAAAGGAGACATTGCGGCTTGGATAGAAGGCCTCGTGTTTGGCCTTTTGGATAAGAGGAGTGACTTCGGAGTCCTCACCGGTGAGCCTGTCTTCGTCGAGCACTGGGAAGAGCTTGTCGTCAACGGGGAGAAATCGCGCCCATTCCCGCACCTGGTCTTGCTGGGAGAGAAAAACGATACTGCTCTTCGGCTGGCGGGTGGCTTGAAGCAGGCAGGTATCGAACCCGAGCTGTGTCCGTTCGTCGATGCGGTCCCGTTGGAAAAGCATGACATTCTGGTGATCGTGCTCAGCTCCGATTTGATCGCCGGCGAAACTCCGGAAGAAAATGCCGAGCGGAATGCATGGCATCTCATGTCAACGATACGCTGGGCAATTCAGGCCAAAGTCGCCTGTCCCGGCCTCCGAGTGGGTTGTCTGACCATTGGGGTAAGAGGCATGGAAACTCAGGAGAGCCTCGGACAATCAGTGCTTTGGGGTATTTCGCGCATTATCGCGGGTGAGCGGCCGGACCTCTGGGGCGGGCTCTACGACATGGAACCGAAAGATTTGGCGAGCGCCGAAGCGGCGTCTCGCTTGCAGTCCGTTCTTCTGAATACCGAAGAAGACGTCATTGCCGTCACCGCACGTGCCGCGGAGGGCCTGCGTCTGATCCCGGCCCCGGCGGAAAAGGAAGACCACGCGATCGGGTCGTTTTGTACCGCAGAGGCGACCTATCTTGTCACCGGGGGTTTAGGAGCGCTGGGCGTACGCGCCGCGCAATATCTGGTTAACAACGGAGCGCGGCGTCTTGTTCTGACAAGCCGCAGGGGCTTGCCGCCTCGGAGCGAATGGGCGTCGATCGCCGCTCCTGAAACGCGCGCAACGATTGATTGCATCCGTGATATCGAGAGCCAAGGTGTTACGGTCCTGCCCCTCGCGCTCGATGTGTCGGATGAAGGTGCTGTCGCTGCAGCCCTCTCCGAATCCACGCTCGGCATGCCGCCCATAAAGGGCATCGTGCACGCGGCGGGGGTCTTCAAAGGCGGAATGCTGGACCAGGTTGAGCGCAAGGACCTTCGCGATGTGTTAAGGCCCAAAGTGAATGGCACGCTGGCTCTTCATAAGGCCTTTCCTCCTGGTTCGATCGATTTCTTCGTCCTTTTCTCATCTTCCGGACAGATCGGTCGACTGACAGGACAGGGGAGCTACGCTGCCGCAAACTCATTCATGGATGGATTCGCCAAGTATCGGGCGCGAAATGCGTCGGACAAGACCCTGAGCATTGGTTGGATGGCGTGGGAACGCCTGGGGATGTCGAAGACCATCGGCGTGTCGTTGCTAGAGGCAAAAGCGGTCGGTGTCGATGCAATTGACGTGTCGACGGCGTTCAGGTCCTGGGATATCGCGCAAAAAGGATCGGCGGCCTATGTTGCAGTTTTCCGCCCGAACATTTCGGATCCGGCTGCTCGGCCACTGCCGGTTTTGAGCCGTTTGACGAACGAAGTCGCCTCCGATGAAGCCCCATCTGAAACGGACCCGTGGGCATTCGTGCCTCAGGAAGCACTATTGGACTGGCTTGTAAACGATATTCAGGGATTGGTAGCCGTGGAGCTTCGTGGCTCTCCGACAGATGTTCTTCCCAAAAGATCACTGATCGATATGGGAGCGGACTCCTTGATAATGGTCGTATTGCGGATCAGATTGGCGCAGCGATATAAAATTGAAGTACCTCCGACACTTATATGGAACCATCCAACGGTTGAGGCAATCGCCCAGTATGTTCGAGGGTCGCTATGTACTGGTGCAGAAAACGAGTGACCGATGCTTGGCCCGCCATGCGGCAGGCGCTCATGTTGATCCGCCGGGAGCGAACTCGTCGCCCGTGAAGCAATCCAGCTGAATGAGGTTGGCGTGGCCGAGGGGCTGGGTCATGGCAGAGCGGCCTCGGTGACAGGATCGGTCGGAAGAGGGGGCGCGGCGGTGTCCGGCAGATCGAGGGCATCGAGCGCCGACCGGGCCGTCGGCAGGTCGGCGGCCGGCACGCGCAGCAGCAGCACGGCGCGAACCTGGCCGTCGGCGCCGCGGATCGGCCGCGCCGCCTCGCCGAGATCGGGGCCGGCCTCGCCGGCGAGCGCGGCGACGTGCTGGCCGCCTTCGGCCCGGATCGCCGCCACCAGCTCCGGCAGCGTCAGCGGCCTGCACGCGTCGCGCCGCGGCCGGGCATGGGCGGCCAAGAGCCAGCGCAGCCGGCGCTCCGGCAGCTCGGCCACCAGCAGGCGCCCGGCCAGGGTCCAGTTCACCGGCGTGCGGCCGCCGACCGCGATCGGCGGCACCCCGGGTGCCGCCCCGGACGCGGCGCGGGCGAGGGCGATGGTGCAGCGCTCGCCATGCAGCACCGCCAGCGCCGCGGTGCCGCCGGCCGAGCGCGCCAGCCGGTCCAGCACCGGCTCGGCCGCGGCGGCGAGGTCGGCGATGCCGATCGCGGCGAAGCCGGCGGCCCGCGCCCGCGGCCCGGCGCGGATCCGGCCGCGGCCGCCGCGCTGCAGCAGCCCATGCCCGGCCAGGGGACCCAGCAGATCGTGCAGCGAGGAGCGCGGCATCGCCACCGCCTGCAGGAGGTCGGCGATGCCGGCTTCGCCGCCATGGGCCTTGAGCCAGACCAGGATGTCGAGGGTGCGCAGGACCGAGCGGGCGCCGCCGTCCGCCGCCGCGCCCTTCCCGACCGCAAAGGTCGTCGGGTCGTAGTCCTCGCCCATGCCGTGGCCGAGCACCAGGCTGGGCGGCCGGTCCCAGCGCACATGGTCCTCGACGAAGACATCGGCGCGGACTGACGCGGTCTCGCAGCCCCGGCTGATCACCAAGGGCGTGTGCACCTCGATCCGCCGCGGCAGGGTGCGGCCGGCCAGGATGTCGAGCCCGGCCTCGACCGCGCGGATGCCCATGGCCGGCGGGAAGTCCATCGCCGCCAGCTTCACGCCGTGCAGGATCGCCAGCTGGTAGACCGCGTTCTGGTCGCCGCCGGTGTGCGGCGGCACGCGGCCGTCGCGGCCGGCATCGACCCAGGCCTGGATCGACCCGGCGCCGTGCAGGCCGCTGTCGCACCAGACACCGTCGATGGCGTCGCCCCAGCGCTCGATCAGCCCGGCCATGGCGCGGCGGCCGGAAGCGACCGTCATCTCGGTGTGCACGGTGTCGAGGATGCGGATGCCGGGGGAGAGCGCGAACACCTCGCGCGCCGCCCGGGCCCGGCGCAGCAGCGGCCCGATCTCCGGGTCGCCGACCATCATCACGACGCTGCCGCGGCCGCCCAGCGTCTCGACCAGCCACTGCGCCGGCAAGCGGCCGATCACGGTGTCGGGGCCGACGACCTGGACCAGCGAATGCGACGTGTCGCCCAGCAGCCGGTCGACCATGATCACGGGCAGCCCGGCGGCGCCGGCCCGGGCCAGGGCGGGCAGCAGCGCCTCGGTCTCCAGCGGGCTGACGATCAGCGCGTCGACGCCCATGGCCCGGAAGGCGTCGATGTCGCGGGCCTGGGCCGCCGCATCGTCGTCGGCATGGGCGATGCGCAGCGCGGCGATGCGGCCGGCATGCTCGGAAGCGGCGAACTGGACGCCATGGATCAGCCCCTGGCGCCAGAGATTGGCGCGGGAGCCGTTGGAGAAGCCGAAGACATGGGGCGGCGGCCGGGCGAAGGGGCCGGCGTCGACCAGCTCGGTGAAGCCCGGATTCCACAGGAAGGACCGGGCCGGACCGGTCATGCCCTGCAGCCGCGGCCGGTACGGCGCGGCCGCCGGCTCGGCCTCCAGCGCCACCGCCAGGTCGAACCAGGCGGAGCCGAGCCGGACCATGCCGCGCCGCGGCGCCTCGAGCCAGCCGGCGGCCAGCATCGGCCGCAGCACGGCGTAGAGGCTGGAGCGCGGCACGGCAAGGCCCTCGGCCAGGGCGGCGACGGCGGCTCCGCCGGGCGCCTCGATCAGCCGGTCGACGACCCCGAGCAGGATCTCGATGCCCGACTGGCGGCGTCCCCTCACAACGTCACTCGGCCGCCGCCGCCCGCATCGCCCGGCGCGGCGACAGGCGGTGCATCGCGCCGTCCTTCATCACCATGCGGATGGCGCCGTGGTCGTGGATCAGGGTGATGTCCTTCAGCGGGTCGCCGTCGACCAGGATCAGATCGGCCAGGAAGCCCTCGCGCACCTGGCCCAGCCGGTCACCCATGCCCATCAGCTCGCCGCCGATCCTTGTGGCGCATTGCAGCGCCTCGGACGGGGTGTAGCCGAACAGCTTGACGAAATGCTCGACGTCACGGGCGTTGGTGCCCTGCGGCGTCCAGGCGAAGCCGTAGTCGCCGCCGATGACGACGCGGATGCCGCGGCGGCGCATCTCGGCATAGGTGCGCTGGCTGGCCTCCAGGCACAGATGCATGCCCAGCTTGCGCGCCTTCTCCTCGTCGATGCCCCAGGGCCCGGCCTCGTGGATGGTGTTGTAGATCAGGCCGATGGCGGGGCCGACGAACACCCGGTCCTTCACCGCCTCGAGCATGTCCAGCGCCTCGCTGTCGGCCTGCTCGCAATGGTAGATCACGTCGACCCCGGCGCGGATCGCCCGCTTCACCGCCTCGCTGGCCCGGGCGTGGCAGTTCACCCGCCGGCCGAAATCATGCGCCGCCTCGACCGCCGCGGTGACCTCGGCCTGGGACATCACCGACATGCCGCCCTTGGCCGGGTCGACGAAATCGTCGCCGGAGATGTTGATCTTGATGTTGTCGACATCCTCGCGGATGCAGAGACGGACGGCGCGGCGGATCTCCTCCGGCCCGTCGCAGACCATGCCGAAGCTGGCGCGGGCCAGGTGCAGCCGGGTCTCGTCGCCGAGGCCGCCGGTCACCGTGATCTCCGGGCTGGCTGCCTTGATCCGCGGGCCTTTCAGCCGGCCCTGATCGACCTTGTCGCGGATCACCACGTCCAGCCGCGTCTTGGCGCTGGCCGCCGAGTAGCAGCTGGTGAAGCCGTGGTCCAGCAGCAGCTCGGCGTTCCACATCGTCTCCAGCACATGCTCCTCGGTCGGGATGTCGCCGAGATCGGTGTTGCGGGCCGCGCCGCAGAAGGACAGGTGGGCGTGGCCCTCGACCAGCCCCGGCATCAGCGTGGCGCCGCCGCCGTCGACCGCCTCGCAGCCGCCGGCATCCAGCCGCTCCGCCGCCGGGGCCACGGCGTGGATGCGGTCGCCGCGGACCACGACCTGGCCGGGATAAGGCTCCCGGCCGCTGCCATCCCAGATCATCGCGCCGGTGATGTGATAGTCGCCCATGGGATCCTCCGGTCTGGGCGGGGCGGGCATGAGGCCCGCCCCACGTCATCTCACCTGCCGATCCACCGCTGCGGGTAGTCCGGCATCCCTTCGCAGCCGCACATCGCGTAGTGCAGCGGCGGCATCTTCTCGTTGACGTACTTGTCCAGGTTTTCGGCCGTGATCGTCGGCTGCGGCAGCGACCAGGCCGGGCCCGGCACCTTCTCGCCCTTCAGGATGCGCAGCGCGGCGATCACCGGCGTGCGCCACTGATAGGTCGGATAGGTCGGCGCCAGCGCCTTCATGCCCGACTGCTTCCACTTCTGCAGGAAGTCCTGCTGGTCCTCGCCGGTGACGATCGGCACGTCCATGCCCTGGTCCTCGAACGCCTCGATGGCGGCGACGCTGGTGGCGCCGGCGTCCATCCACACGGCGTCGAGCTTGCCGACCCGGGTCAGGGTGTCCTCGACGATCGACTTGGTCTTGGCCCGGTCGCCATCGGTGAACTCGGCGCCGACCACCTCGATGCCCGTCTCGTCGAAGATCCGCTTGGCCGCGGCCCAGCGGTTCTCCAGCACGTCGACGCCGGGCAGGATGCGCAGCGCCAGCACCTTGCCGCCCTTCGGCACGTTGGCGGCGATGTACTCCGCCGCGGCGATGCCGAAGGCGTAGCCGCCGATCGGCTTGATCACGGTGACCGGGCAGTCGGTCAGCACGCCGCGGTCGAAGACGATCACCGGCACCTGCTTGCACGCCTCCTCCACCGCCGGGGTCAGCGCCGCGGTGGTGTTGGGCGACACGATCAGCGCGTCGCAATTGCCGCTGGCCAGCATCGCCTTGATGTCGGAGATCTGCTTGTCGTCCTTGCCCTCGGCATCGGCCACGGTGAAGGACGCGATGTCCGCCTTGTGCAGGTCGACCTCGGCCTGCATGGTGGTCCAGCCGACCACGCGCCAGGGGTTGCCGACGCCGGCGTTGGAGAAGCACAGCTTGTACGGCCCGGCCTTCTTGTACTTGGCGGTGTCGACCATCTGGCTGCCGTAGTGCTGCTCCCACGGCTTGTCGGCCGGGCCTTCCGCCTTGGCCGACATCAGAGCGCGCTGGACCTCGAATTCCTTCGGGTCGTCGAAGCTCTGCGCCTGAGCCGCGCCGGCCGCCACGGCCAGCACGGCGGCGGTGCCGATCATCATCCCGATACGCATTGGCGTTCCTCCCCTTGGTTCTGATTATGGTCGACGGAGCTAGGCCCCTCCCCTGCGGCGCCGCCAGACGCTCCAGCCGACGGCGCCGATCAGGATCAGCCCCTGGGCCGCGTCGCGCAGCGGCTTGGGCAGGCCGATCAGGTTGAGCAGGGTGAACAAGGCGGACAGGCTGAGCGCCCCGGCCACGGCGCCGGGCACGGTGCCGCGGCCGCCCAGCAGCTGGGCGCCGCCGATGACGATGGCGGCGATCGCCTGCAGCTCGTAGCCGTCACCGACATTGGTCGAGACCCCGGCGAAGCCGCCGAGCAGGATGCCGGCGGTGACGGCGGAGAGGGCGGAGACGACGAAGGCGATGGTGCGCACCAGCCGCACCCGCGTCCCCGCCAGCTCCGCCGCCCGTGGATTGTCGCCGACGGCGAGCAGCAGGCGGCCCAGCACGGTGCCGTGCATCAGCCACCACAGCAGCGCGACCGCCACCACGGCGACCACCACCGCCAGCGGCAGCAGGTCGATCCCCGGCAGGCCGCGCCAGGTCAGCCGGCCGAAATCGCGGAAATTGTCGGGCAGGTAGCCCTGCGGCGACCCGCCGGACCAAGCCAGGGCGATACCCTTCAGCGCCAGCAGCATGCCCAGCGTGGTGATGATCGACGGCACCTTGAGCCAGGACACGACGAGCCCGTTGAACAGGCCGACGGCGAGGCCGATGCCGTAAACCAGCGCGATCACCCACCAGCTCTGCGCCGGGTCGCCCTGGATCAGCAGCGCCGACGCCATCACCACCAGCGTGATCAGCGACCCGACCGAAAGATCGAAGCCGCCGGTGACGATGACGAAGAGCTGCCCGGCGGCCAGGATCACCAGCGGCGCGGCCCGGCGCAGGAAGTTCATGTAGCCCTGCGGCTCCAGGAAGGCCGGGCTGGCGACGGCGATCGCGACCACGAGCACGATCAGCACCCACCAGGCCGGGCGGATCGCGGCCAGGCGGCGCAGCGGCGGCATGGTCTTGGTCATCGGGCGCGGCTCGGTGGTCTCGATCATGCCACGTGCCCCCGCGTCCGATAGGCGTAGACCGCGACCGCGGCGATGACGATGCCGCCGCGCAGCACCTGCTTCACGAAGGCGTCGATGCCGACCATGGTGAAGATGGCGTCGAGCGTGCCGAACAGGATCACCCCGGCCAGCGTGCCCCAGACGCCGCCGCGGCCGCCGGCCAGGATGGTGCCGCCGATCACCACCACGGCGATGGATTCGAGGTCGTAGAGGCCGTCGCGCCCGACCCAGGGGGCGCCGGAGCGCAGGCGGCTGGCGAGGTAGAGGCCGGTCAGCACGGCCGCGAGGCTGCAGACGACATGGGCCGCCAGCGTCACCCGGTGGGTGTGGATGCCGGCCAGCCGCGCCCCGTCCGGGTTGCCGCCGGTGGCGTAGAGATGGGCGCCGAAGCGGGTCGAGCGCAGCACGAAGGCGGCGCAGCCGGTCAGCACGATCAGGCCGATCACCGGATAGGGCACCGGCCCGACCTGGCCATAGGCGAGGATTTGGAAGCTCTCCGGCACCGCACCCGCAAAATTCTGGAACGAGGCGCTGAGCAGCCCCTGCAGCACCAGCCCGACGCCGAGCGTGGCGATCAGCGGGTTGATCTCCAGCCGCGTCACCAGCAGGCCGTTCACCATCCCGACCAGGGCCGAGATGGCCAGCACCGCGGCCACCGCCGGCAGCATCATCGCCGGGTCGCCCTGCATCATCCAGGACGCCATGACGGCGGCGACGCTGACCAGGTTGGCGACCGACAGGTCGATCGACCGCGCCAGGATGACGAAGGTCTGGCCCAGCGCCACCAGGCCGAGCGCCACCACCCGCTCCAAGACCGCGATCACGCCGTCGACCGACAGCTGCGCCGACTGGCCGGTGGCCAGCGCGGTTACGGCGAAGCCCACGCCCGAGGCCGCGATCAGGATCAGCGGCACCGGCGGCTCGGCACGGCGGCGCGGCCGCCCGGCGGCGGCGATCACGCTCATGCCGCCCCCAACGCCGCGACGGCGTCGAAGCGGTGGCCGGTGGCCAGCGCCATGACCTCCTCCTCGGTCGCACCGCCCGGCCGTTCGCCGACGATCCGGCCGGCCCGCATCACCAGGATGCGGTCGGCCAGGCCCAGCGCCTCCGGCAGGTCGGAGGTGGCGACCAGGATGCCCCGGCCGCGGCCGGCGAAGTCGCGCATCAGCCGGTAGATCGCGGCCTTGGCGGCGACGTCGACGCCGCGGGTCGGCTCGGCGAAGACCAGCAGCTGCGGGTCGCAGGCCAGCCAGCGCGCCAGGATCGCCTTCTGCTGGTTGCCGCCGGACAAGAGCCGGATCTCCTGCTCCCAGCTCACCGCCCGGACATCGACGGCGGAGAGGATGCCGTCGATCTCGTCTGCCCCGACCGCCCGTCCCTGCGGCCAAGCCAGCAGCGAGGCCAGGCCGCGGCGGGCCAGCAGGCCGTTGTCGCGCACCGACTGCATCAGCGCCAGGCCGTCGCGCTTGCGGTCCTCCGGCACCAGGCCGAGGCCGTGCGAGAGCGCCGCCCGCACCGAGCCGGGCCGCGCCTCCTTCGCCCCGATCCACATCCGGCCGCTGAGGAACGGTTCGGCCCCGACCACGGCGCGTGCCAAGGCCGTCTTGCCGGAGCCTTCCAGCCCGGCAACGGCGACGATCTCGCCCCGGCGCACCACGAGATCGATCTCGGCCAGCAGCGCATTGCCACCGCCCTCGACCCGCAGCACCGGGTCGCCCGACGGCTCCGCCGGCCGCGGCGGGTAGTAGTCGCTAAGCGGCCGGCCGACCATCAGCCGCACCACCTCGTCCGCCCCCGTCTCCTCCCGCTTCCGGGTGGCGACATGGCGGCCGTCCTTCAGCACGGTGACGGTGTCGGCGATGGCGAACACCTCCGGCATCCGGTGCGAGATGTAGACCACGGCGACGCCGGCCGCCTTGAGGCCGCGCACCAGCTGCAGCAGCCGCGCCGCCTCGACGTCGTCCAGCGCCGCGGTCGGCTCGTCCATCACCAGGATGCGGGCATCGGGGATGCGGGCGTCGACCGCCAGCGCCTTGGCGATCTCCACCGTCTGCTGCTCGGCGATGGTCAGGTCGCGCGCCGGGGTGTCGGGATCGATGTCGGAGGACAGGCGCGACAGCAGCGACCGGGCGCCGGCGCGCATGGCCGCGCGGTCGAGCCGGAAGCGGCGCACCGGCTCGATGCCGAGATGGATGTTCTCCGCCACGCTGCGGTCGGGCAGCAGGCTCAGCTCCTGATGGATGATGCTGATGCCGGCGGCGCGGGCGGCTGCCGGGTGGGCGAAGCGCACCGGCGCGCCGTCGACCAGGATCTCGCCGGCATCGGGGGCGTAGACGCCGCCCAGCACCTTCATCAAAGTCGACTTGCCGGCGCCGTTCTCGCCGTACAGCGCATGGATCTCGCCGGCCCGGCAGGCGAAGGAGACGCCGTCCAGCGCGACCACGCCCGGAAAGGCCTTGCGGATGCCGCGCATCTCGAAGCGTGGCGCGGCGCCGCTCATGCAGCCGCCTCCCACTCCCGCCGGATCAGGGCGATGGACTCCGCGAACAGGGTGTCGAGGTCGGGGAACAGGTCGCGCCACACCCGCGTGGCGGCGGCGAGGTCCGGCAGCGCCCGGCCGAAGGCCTCGACCGTCAGCCAGCCGTCATAGCCGATGCCGCGCAGGGCCCGCAGGGTCGCCGGGAACGGGACATGGCCGCGGCCGGGGATGCCGCGGTCGTTCTCCGACAGATGGACATGGGTGATGCCGGCAGCATGGGCGGCGATGACGGCGACCGGGTCGCGTTCCTCGATGTTGGCGTGGAAGGTGTCGTACATGAAGCCGAAATTCGGGTGCCCCACCCGCGCACGCAGCGCTTCCGCCTGCTCCATCGTGTTCAGGGCGTAGCATTCGAAGCGGTTCACCGCCTCGATCGACAGGTGGATCCCGGCCTCCTGCGCCCGGCCGGCCGCCCAGTGCAGCGCCTCCGCCAGGTTGGCCAGTTCGCCCTCGGTCGGCCCGGAGCCGGAGAACACGCCGAGCGGCGAATGATACGGCCCGCCCATCACCGTCGCGCCGAGGGCATGGCCGCAATCGATCGCCCAGGCCAGCCTGTCGCGGGCGCGGCGGCGGATCGCCGGATCCGCGCTCATCGGGCTGTGGTCGGGGTCGGGGATGATCGTGGTGTAGGTGCGGGCCAGGCCCAGCTCGTCCAGCACGCGGCCCAGCGCGGCGCAATCGGCCGCGGTCCCGCCCATGACCGGCACCTCGACGCCGTCATAGCCGTGCCGCTTCAGGGATTCGAGCACCGGGCGGTCGGCGGACGTGATCGCCCCTCCCACCACCAGCAGGTTGAAGCCGATTTGCAAGCGTTCCTCCCAGCTCCGGGCCCGTGATTGCAGTCCGCGCCCTGGATCTGTTTTTTGGAGAGCATGAGGTTCGCCCGCTGTCGGCGTCAACGCAGCGGCGCGGCCCGATGTCCGATATTCTGGACAATCGGCGCCCTGCCCGACCGCCCGGTCGGCCGTCCGCGCCGTCTCCACGGACCCCGCGACGGCGGCCGGGGCAACTGGTATAGGGTTGCGTGATCGAGGGCAGCGCCACGCCTGCCGGGAAGGTGCCAGCCGTGCCGGACGACCCCTATCAGCCCCGCCGCCGCGAGGTGATCCACCGCACCCCCACCACCACGGTGACCCGGGCGGTGCTCGAGGACGGCCGGTCGGTGATCCTGAAGGAAGGCCTGGGCGAGCCGGCGGTGGGCCTGCTGGACCGGCTGCGGCGCGAGCACGAGATCCTGTCACGCTTCGAGTCCGACCTCGTCGTCCGCCCGGTCGGGCTGCAGCCCGACGGCGCGGAGGGACCGTCCCTGGTGCTGGAGGATGTCGGCGGGATCGCGCTGTCGGAGTGGATCGCCGGCGCGCCGCCGGATCTCGCCGGCCGGATCGCGATCGCGGAGGCCCTGGCGCTCGGCCTGGCCCATGTGCATGAGCGCGGCGTGCTGCATGGCGACCTGTCCGCCCACAACATCGTGATCGATCCGGCGACGCGGCGGATCAACTACATCGATTTCGGCGGGGCCGTGGTGCTGGACCGCGGCGCCTCCATCCCGGCCGAGGCCCTGCCGGCGGTGGAGGACCTGACCGCCGTCGCCCCCGAGCGCACCGGCCGGATGAACCGGCCGGTCGACCACCGCGCCGATCTCTATTCGCTCGGCGCCGTCCTGTACCAGCTGTTCGCCGGCCGCCCGCCCTTCGCCGGCGAGGAGCGGCTGGAGCTGCTGCACGCCCATCTGGCCCAGCGCCCGGTGCCGCTGGACGCGCTGCTGCCGGGATTTCCGCCGGTGCTGGCGGAGATCGTGGCGGCGCTGCTGATGAAGGATGCCGCGGCACGGTACGGCAGCGCCGCCGACCTCGTGGCCGATCTGGGGCGCTGCCGCACCGGCTTCGCGCCGGTGGGGGCTGCGGGCGGGCGCATCGCCCCCTTCGCGATCACGGCCGGCAGCGATGGCGACCGCTTCGGCGACGTCCTGTACGGCCGCACCGCTGCCCTGGCCGCCCTGCAGGAGGCGTTCGAGACGGCCCGCGGCGACCGCGGCGGCGCCGTCCTGATCACCGGCGCCCCCGGCATCGGCAAGAGCGCGCTGGCCGCCGGGCTGCGCGACCGCGTGGCCGAGGTCGGCGGGCACTTCGCCGCCGGCAAGTTCGAGCAGCAGCGCGACGAGCCCTATTCCGGCCTGGTCCAGGCCTTCGCCGGGCTGGTCCGCGCCGTGCTGACCGAGCCCGACGCCGTGGTCGCGGCCTGGCGCACCGCGCTGCTGGACCGGCTGGGCCGCAGCGCCGGCGTGCTGGCGGAGCTGGTGCCCGGGCTCGACCGGCTGATCGGGCCGCAGCCGCCGGCCGCGATCCTGGCCCCGGCCGAGGCCGGGCGCCGGCTGGCGCAGGCGGTGCACGAGCTGGTGGCCGTCTTCGCCACGCCGGACCATCCGCTGGTGCTGCTGCTGGACGACCTGCAATGGGCGGATGCCGCGAGCCTGGAGCTGCTGGGCCCGATCTGCGCCGCCGCGCCCGGCGGCGGGCTGCTGCTGATCGGCACCTGCCGCGACGGCGATCCCGGCCCGGCGCTGCCGGACGCGGTCGAGGCGCTCGACGCACAACCCGGCGGGCTGCGCCGTATCGCCCTGCAGCCGCTGGCGCCGGAGGATATCGAGGCCATGCTGGCCGCCGCCTATCCCGGCAGGCCGGATCGGGCGAGGGCCGCAGCCGCCCTGGTGCACGCCAAGACCCTGGGCAACCCGCTGTTCGCACGCCAGCTGCTGGGCCATCTGCGCGAGACCGGTGCGATCGGCCCTTCCGGACGCTGGGACCTGGACCGCATCGCCGCGGTGGATGCGACCGACAACGTGGTCGGCTTCCTGGCCGATCGCATCGGCCATCTGCCGGCGGAGTTGCAGCGCGTGGTGACCACCAGCGCCTGCCTCGGCATGCAGGTCGACGCGCAGGTGCTCGGCGCCGTGCTCGGCCTCGACGACGCACATTTGCGGCGGATCCTCGCCGACGCGGTGGCGGAAGGGCTGATGATCGCCCGCGACGGCGGCGCCGGCTTCGCCCATGACCGGATCCGCGAGGCCGCCTACCGGCTCGCCGCCGAACCTGCGGTCCTGCATCGCCGGATCGCCCTGCTGCTGCTGGAGCGGACCGGCGAGGCCCAGCTGCCCGCCGCTGCCTTCGCCATCGCCCGCCACCTGAACGCCGCGGGCGACCTGAACCACGATCCGGCGCTGCGGGCGCGCTGCGCCGAGATCAACCTGATCGCGGCCCGGCAGGCGCGGGCGGCCGCGGCCTTCGCCCCGGCCCGCGACTACGCCGAGACCGGGCTGCGCCTGACCGATCCCGGTTTCTGGGAGACCCGCTACGCCGACATCGCCGAGGCGGCGCTGCTGCTGGCCGAGTGCCGGATGCTGACCCAGGATCATGCCACCTTCGACCGTGAGGCGGAGGAGCTGGCGACCCGGCTCAGGACCGACGAGCATCGGCTGCAGCTGGCCATGCTGCGGCTTCTGTCCTTCGACGCACGGTCGATGGGGCACGAGGCGATCGAGGCCGGCCGCCGGGCGCTGCGCCTGGTCGGCATCGAGCTGCCGGCGACGGTCGACCAGCAGCGCGAGGCCGTCGGCGCCGAGTTCGCCGAGTTCCAGCGGCTGATGGCCGGCCGGCCGGCCGAGGCGCTGCTGGACCTGCCGCCCCTGCGCGACCGGCGCCTGGCGGCGGCGATGCAGATCCTGTTCCGCCTGGCCCCCGACGCCCACGACACGCTGCAGCCGGAGCTGTTCGCGCTGTTGGCGCTGCGCAACGCCAACCTGATGCTGCAGCACGGCAGCGACGCGCTGGCGCCGGGGATCATCGTCACCCTGGCCCTGACCCTGCGGGGGCTGACCGGCGACAGCGTGACGGCCGACGCGTTGGGGCGGACGGCGATCGCCCTCGACACGCGGCTGGGCCATCCGCTGACCGCCAGCGTCACCTTCGTCTACACCTATTTCCTCCAGCACTGGCTGCACCCGCTGGAGAACGCGCTGCAGCTCAACCTCGACGGCATCCGCGCCGGCTTCGAGATGGGCGACATCCAGTTCGCCGCCTATCACGCCGCCACCTATGTGATCCACCTGGCCTGCAATGGCGGGGCGCTGGCCGAGGTGGTCCGCGCCGGCGAGGACCACCTGCGCCTGATCGGCGACCAGAACCGGACGGCGGCCGTGCATTGCCGGCTCGAGGTGGATTTCGCCGCGGCCCTGATGGGCCGGACCGCGGCGCCGACCAGCCTGGCGCGCGACCGGGTCCGCAGCGAGGCGGAGGAGGAGGACCATCTGCGGGCGCTGGGCTTCGCCGAGCGCAGCCGATATCTGATCCGCCGGCAGCAGCTGGCCCTGCTGTTCCGGGACCTCGACGCCGCCCGGCGGCTGATCGCGCCCACCAGGGCCAACCTGCCCGGCGTCGACGCCAATGTGATCGAGGCGGACGGCGTCACAGCCCTGCTTCTGGCCGCGCTGGCGGACGGTGGCGACCGGGGCGAGGATTTCGCGGCGCAGCGCGACCGGCTGCGCGGCTGGAGCACGCTGAACCCCCGCAATTTCGGCGCCATGGACAGCCTGGTCGAGGCGGAGCTGGCGCGGGCCGACGGGCGGGCCGGCGATGCGCTCCGCCTCTACGGCGACGCCATCCGCCGGGCCGAGGCCGGCAAGCTGACCCATTACGCCGCCCTGGCCAACGAATATGCCGGCCGCTGCTGCCTGGGCCTCGGGAACGAGGTCGCCGGCATGGCCCATCTGCGCGAGGCGGCGACGCTGTACGGCTATTGGGGGGCATCCGCCAAGGTGACGGCCCTGGAGCAGGAGTTCCCGCGGCTGGCCGCACGGTCGCGCACGGGGCGTGCCTCGCTTCGCGAGCCCGGCAGCTCCGCCGGCGAGGACGATATCGATTTCCGGGCCGTGCTTCGCGCCGCGCATTCGATCTCGCGCGAGATCGACCTGCCCCAGCTGGTGCAGCGGGTCCTCGGCGCGATCCAGGAGAGCGCCGGCGCCTCCTACGGCGTCCTGGTCCTGCGGCGCGAGGACGGCCTGCATGTCGAGGCTGTCGGGCGCGACCGGGAGGTCTCGGTTCTCGCCGGCGACGGGTCCGCGCGCCTGGAGGCCAGCGATGCCCTGCCCCAGTCGGTGCTGTCCTACGTGCTGCGCACACGCGAGGCCCTGGTGCTCGACAACGCGCAGCATTCGCCCGAGTTCTTGCGGGATCCTTACATCTGCGTCCATCGCGTCGCCTCGGTGCTGTGCGCGCCGCTGGACGAACGGGGACAGGTCGACGGCCTGATCTATCTCGAGAACAACCTCGCCGCGGGGGTCTTCAGCCCCCGGCGGCTGGAGGTCGTGCAGGTCCTGGCGGCGCAGGCGGCGATCGCCCTGGCGAATGCCCGGCTGTTCACCGCCCTGGACGGCGCCCGCACCGAGCTGCTGCGGGCCAATGAAGGACTCGAGCAGAAGGTCGGCGAGCGCACCGCGGAGCTCGACGCCGCCCGCAACCGCGCCGTCGCCAAGGAGCGCGAGGCGCGCCGGGCCCGGCGCGCCGCCGAGATCGCCAACCAGGCGAAGTCGCGCTTCCTGGCGGTGGTCAGCCACGAGATCCGGACGCCGATGAACGGCGTGCTCGGGATGCTGCAGATCCTCGATCGCGATCCCTTGCCCGAGGAACAGCGCCGCTATCTGGAGATCGCCGAGGAATCGGGCCGGTCCCTGCTCGACCTGATCGATGGAATCCTGGATTACGCCCGGCTGGAGAACAGCCGGGAGGCGCTGGACCTGCACGATTTCGACCTGCACCGGATGGTGGCCGACGCGGTCGAGCTGATCCGCCCCCAGGTCGCCGCCAAGGGGCTGACGCTGACCCTGTCGATCGACGCGCCGTCCGAGGCGGTCCTGCGCAGCGATCCGCGCCGTCTCGGCCGGGTGCTGATCAACCTGCTCAGCAACGCCGTCAAATTCACCTCGGAGGGCGGCATCGCCGTGACCGTCGGCCTCGACCCGATGTCGGGCGCGATGCCGCGGTCGACGCTGCATATGGCGGTGAAGGATACCGGGATCGGCATCGCCCCCGACATGCACGAACGGATCTTCGGCGACTTCATCCAGGCCGATTCATCGATCGCGCGGCGCTACGGCGGCACCGGGCTGGGCCTGGCGATCTGCCGGCGGATCGCCGACCTTCTGGGCGGCACGCTGACGGTCGACAGCGCGCCGGGCGCCGGCAGCACCTTCCGCCTGGCCGTGCCGGTGACGCCGGGCACGGCCAGGCCGGAGGCCCCGGCGCCGGTCGCAGCCGGCCCGGCCCTGTCGGTCCTGGTGGTCGACGACGATCCGATCAACCGGGCCGTGGCGGCGGGGCTGCTCGGCCGGCTGGGGCACCGGGTCACCCTCGCCGATGGCGGCCAGGCCGCGATCGAGGCCGCGGCGGCCGGGTCCTTCGATGTCGTGATGATGGACCTGCACATGCCCGGCATGGACGGGCTGGAGGCCACGCGGCGGATCCGGGCCCTGCCGGGCGACCGCGAGCCGCCGCACATCCTGGCACTGACCGCGGACCTGACCGACGGCAGCCGGCAGCGCTGCGCCCTGGCGGGCATCGAACGCATCCTGGGCAAGCCGCTGCAGCTGGCCACGCTGCAGCGCATGCTGGCCGCCGTCTCCGACTCCCGCTCGCCGGTCGAGCAGCCGGTGGTGCCGGCCGATCCGACGGCCCTGGTCGATCGCGAGTTCTATGACGAGCGCCATGAGATCCTGGGCACCCGGGAGCTGGCGCGGCTGGCGCTGATGTTTCACCGGGTGTCCCGGCCGATGATCCGGGAGATCGGCGCCGCGGCCGGATCCGGCGACCGCCGCGGCCTGGCCCGCCTGGCCCATCGCCTGAGCAGCTCGGCCGGCGCGCTGGGCCTGGTCCGGCTGGCCCGGCACGCCGCCACGATCGAGGTTTGCGCCGGCAACGACGCGCCGATCGACGGACTGATGGACATGGCGGCGGCGCTGGGGCCGCTCCGCCGCCTGTCGGTCGACGCCCTGATGGCGGAGATGCGGCGGTCGGACTCTCAGAGACCGTTTGGAAATGCGCTGGCGTGAGTCGGCTGGCGGTGGTTTCGAGAACCGGAGCGCAGCGCACGTCTCTCAGCCGCGCGCGTCGGTGCGGACGCCCAGCTTGTAGCCGACCCCGGTCACGGTGACGATCACCGGCGGTCCGCCGTCCTGCGTCTGCAGCTTGCGCCGCAGCCGGGCGACCAGCGCGTCGACGGTGCGGTCGCCGACCTCGGTGTCGCGGTTGCTGACCACCTCGACCAGATAATCGCGGCTGAGCGGCCGGCCGTTGGCCTGCACCAGCGCCGCCAGCAGGTCGAACTCGCCGCGGGTCACCCGCACCGGGGTGCCGTCCCGGGTCGTCAGCTCGCGTCGCGTCTGGTCCAGGAGCCAGGAGTCGAAGGTGACCACGGAATTGTGCCGCGCGGCGTCGCGCTCCAGCCCGCGGCGGCGCAGCAGCGCCCGGGATCGGGCCAGCAGCTCGCGCAGCTTCACCGGCTTGGTCACGTAGTCGTCGCCCGCCAGCTCCAGCCCGACGATGCGGTCGACCTCGCTGTCCTTCTGGGTGACGAAGATGATGCCGACCGCGCTGGTCGACCGGATCTCGCGGGCCAGATCGAAGCCGTCGCCGTCCGGCAGCTGGATGTCGATGAACAGCAGGTCGGCCGGGCCGCGCTTCAGGGCCCGCCGGCATTCCGCGCCGGTCGCCGCCTCCTCCACCTCGAAGCCCTCCTCGGCGAAATAGCGCGCGATCATGGTGCGCGTGACCGGGTCGTCCTCCACCACGATCAGGCGATCGCGCCGTCCGGCGCCGCCTGTCCCGTCCGTCGTCCTGATGCTCATCAAAAATCCTGCCCTGCCCCGCAGCCGTTCCTTGTCGAGGCGCGTAGCGGATGAATGCGAACGGCCGTTCAAATCTGGTTTACATCCCGCCCCGCCCGGCATGCTACCAGAGTCGGTAGGATTCGGCATCCGAACGTGTCGCGGCGGCAGGAAAGCCGTCGGGCGGAGTAGGATTCGAAAGCTTTTTCCTAAAATTATATTGCGAACGGGGTGGACCGGTCGGCCCCCTCGCTCGAATCGGCGGAGGCGAGCATGTCCGAGCAGCAGAGCACCTATCCGCATGTCCCGATCGCCGAGATGCTGCAGCGGATCCGGAAGGACAACGCCGGACACGGCACCAAGCACGTGGTGATCCTGGGCGCCGGCATCGCCGGGCTGGTGGCGGCCTACGAGCTGCAGCAGCTCGGCCACATCGCCACGATCCTCGAGGGCAGCGAGCGCGTCGGCGGCCGCATCCTGACCCATCATTTCAAGGACGGCAGCTACAACGAGCTGGGGGCGATGCGCGTCCCGGGCTCGCACGACTACACCCACCACTACATCGATCAGGCCGGCCTGTCGGGGAAGCTGATCCCCTTCGTCAACAGCGTCGACCAGAACTTCCTCGACATCCACGACGTGGTGTGCCGGCTGGGCGAGGACCGTAGCCGGATCTATCCGCGCTACGGCCTGCCGGAGACCCCGCCCTCGCCCGACGGCGCCTATCCGCAGGATCCGGGCGGCGCCATCTTCGGCTGGGTGCTGGCCAATGCCATCGCGCCCTTGACCCCGTACGAGCAGGACAGCCTGTTCAAGGGCGAAGTCACGACCGACCGGCTGCGCTATCTCGACAGCCTGTCGCTCGGCGCCTTCCTCGACACCGTGCTGCCGCAGCCGGTGAAGCAGCTGGTCGGGGCCTATACCAGCCTCGCCGTCTGGTTCGACAAGGCGGTGACGATGTTCATCCGCGACACCATCGTCGGCACCGGCAACAACCTGACCACGCTGCACGGCGGCATGAGCCAGATGCCAGATACCCTGGCGGCGATGCTGCGGCCGGGCACGGTGATGCTGCAGCACGAGGTCACCCGCATCAGCCTGACCTCCGAGACCGGCGTCGAGATCGGCTATGTCGGGCCGGAGGGGCCGCAGCTTCTGGCCGCGGACTATGTGCTGTGCACCCTGCCCTTCGGCGTCATGCGCCGGCTGCAGCTGGACGGCTTCAGCTACGCCAAGCGCCTGTCGATCAGCCAGATGGCCTATGCCGCCTCGACCAAGGTCATCCTCGACTGCCGCGAGCGGTTCTGGCAGTCGCGCTACGGCATCTATGGCGGCGCCTCGATCTCCGACGGGCTGCAGCGCCAGACCTACTATCCGATGGATCACCTGCAGGTCGAGCGCGGCCCGCTGCCGCCGCGGCCCTGGTCGAACCCGCACACCGGCCCGGCGCATGACGAGCGCACCGGCCCCGCGCCGAACGCCGACTCCTCGATGCCGGGGGCGCTGCTCGGCGCCTATTGCTGGGGGTCGGACGCGCTGCGCCTCGGGCTGATGGAGCCGGGGGCGCAGGTCGAGGCCGTGCGCCGCGGCGTCGCCCGCTACCATCCCGAGATCCTGGACGACAAGCTGGTGGTCGATTCCGCGTCGATCTGCTGGCAGTCGCACAAATGGTCGGCCGGCGCCTTCGCCTTTCTGCTGCCCGGCCAGCTCGGCTCGATCTTCCTCGACGGCAAGAAGCCCGAGGGCCGGGTGTTCTTCGCCGGCGAGCACTGCTCGCTCGACCAGGCCTGGATCCAGGGCGCGCTGATCGCCTCGCTCGAGGCGGTCGACCAGATCGTGAGCCTCTGACGGCCCGCAGCCGGGCCCCCTTTCTTGCAGACGGAGTGATGATCATGGGCGCGGACATCGACGGCGTGATCGACTGTGCGATCATCGGCGGCGGCATGGGCGGCGTGTACAGCGCCTGGCGGCTGGCCACCGCGCCGGACTCCAGGATTCCGGCGGCGGACATCCACCTGTTCGAGATGAGCGACCGGATCGGCGGCCGGCTCGACACCGTCCGCCTGCCCGGCATGCCGCACGTGCCGGCCGAGCTGGGCGGCATGCGGATCATGACCTCGCAGCTGCTGGTCATGGGCCTGGTCCAGCGGCTGGGCTTCAAGACCGAGCCGTTCCCGATGGGCGGCAAGCAGAACCTGGCCTATCTGCGCAGCCACCGCTTCCAGGTCGGCCAGTATTCCGATGCTTCGACAGTGCCCTACTGGCTGACCGGGGAGGAGCGCGGCAAGTCGCCGTCGCAGCTGGTGGTGCGGGCGATCGAGACGGTCATCCCCGGCGCCAGCACGATGAGCAGCGAGCAGCTGCGCGCCGCCTGCGCCGCCGCCACCCTGAACGGCTTCCCGCTGCGCCAGCACGGCTTCTGGCAGGTGCTGCTGAACGCGCTGAGCGTCGAGGCCTACAACCTCGCCCTGGCCGGCGGCGGCTTCAACACGGTGCTGACCAACTGGAACGCCGCCGAGGCCATCCCCTGGTACATGGAGGACTGGTCGATCCCCCCGAACCAGACCCCCTATGTCCATCTGCCCGAGGGCTACGAGGCCCTGCCCCGGCGCCTGTGCGACGAGTTCGAGGCGGCCGGAGGCCGCGTCCATCTGCGGCGCGAGCTGATCGCCTTCAGCCGCCGGGGGGACGGGCTGTATGCCCTGACCCTCCACGATCACATCGCCGGGCACGACCGCGTCGTGCTGGCCCGCCGCCTGATCCTGGCGATGCCGCGCCGGTCGCTGGACCGCATCGCCGAGCACCCGCTGGACCAGGCCGGCCCGAGCGAGTTCTTCGCCAGGCCGGGCGTGGCCGAGCTGCTGGCCACCGTCACCGGCCAGGCGCTGTACAAGTTCGCCCTGGCCTATCCGCAGCCCTGGTGGCACCAGCTGGGCCTGACCTCGGGCGATTCCGTCACCGACCTGCCGCTGCGCCAGATCTACTATTTCGAGACCGAGGGCGACATGCCCGGCGGCGACCCGCGGAACCACAACTCGCTGCTGGTCGCGGCCTATACCGACGGCATCTCGGTCGACTACTGGGAGGGCGTCCGCCACAGCGGCCCCCGCTTCGAAGGCCGGACCAACCCCTTCGTCGCGGACGCGGAGGCGCGGCTGCCCGACATCTACGACGTCAGCGCGCTGATGGTGGCCGAGGCGCATCGCCAGCTGAAGGAGGTGCACGGGGTGGCCGACGCGCCGGAACCCTATGCCGCCGCCTTCCGCGATTGGGGCGACGACCCCTATGGCGGCGGCTGGCATTCCTGGAACATCGGCGTCGACACCGCGGCGGTGATGCCCCGCATCGTCAAGCCGGTGGCCGACGAGGAGGTCTATGTCTGCGGCGAATCCTACTCGACCTATCAGGGCTGGGTCGAAGGCGCGCTGCAGACCGCCGAGATGATGCTGACCGGGCATTTCGGCCTGGCCGCCGTCCCGACCGGCAGCTTCGCCTCCGCCGCCTGACGTCCCCCCGCCCCGGAAAGATCCCGCGATGCTGCAGCAGAGCACGACCTACTACCGCACAGTGACCGACCGGACGGTGTCGCAGCTGTTGCTCGACTACCTGAGGCTCGAGAATGTCCGATACCTGTTCGGCATTCCCGGCGGCGGCATCATGTATCTGCTGAACGAGCTGCGGCTGCGCGAGGACGAGTTCACCTACATCGTCTGCCGGCACGAGACCGGCGCCGCCTACATGGCGGACGGGTACCATCGCGTCACCGGGGGGCTGGGCGTGGTCCTGGCCACCACCGGCCCCGGCGCGGTCAATGCGCTGACCGGGGCGATGAACGCCCAGGCCGACCACTCCGCCGTCCTGACCATCACCGGCGAGGTGGCCGAGAGCTATTTCGGCAAGGGCTATCTGCAGCAGGGCATCGACGGCACGCTGAACGTCGACGCGGTCTACCAGGCCTCGGTGCAGTACAGCGCCATGATCGCCAGCCCCGACGATTTCGGCACCCTGTTCACCCAGGCGCTGCGCGACGCGCTGTCGATCCCGTTCCGCGCCACCCATATCAGCCTGCCGGTCGACGTCTCGAACGAGGCGCCCAGCCAGCCGGTCGCCTTCCCGGCGAGCTGGGAGAACTACCGCACCGTGCCGAAGGCCAGCGACCGCGCCCGCACCGGCCGCGCGCTGGACCTGCTGCTGGCGGCGAAGCGGCCGCTGATCATGCTCGGCAACGGCAACCGCTTCGCCCTGCAGGGCGAGCGGCGGGACAGGTTCATCGCCTTCGTCGAGCGCTTCGGCATCCCGGTGATGACCTCGCCCGACGGCAAGGCGCTGTTCCCGGAGACCCATCCGCTGTCGCTGCGCAACACCGGCCTGGCCGGCTGCATCTGGCCCAGCCTCTACATCTCCGCCGCCGGCGGCGGCCCGGCCTATGACGCGCTGATGGTGATGGGGTCGGTGCTGGGCAACCTCGCCACCGGCAACTGGAACCCGGCCCTGCTGCCGCAGGGGCCGTTCATCCAGGTCGATGCCGACCAGTCGGTGATCGGCCGCGTGTTCCCGATCGAGCTCGGCATCGTCAGCGAGCTGGGCCAGTTCATCGACGACCTGTGCGAGCTGGCGGCACAGCGCCGGCCGGACGAGGCCGCGGTGGCGGAGCGGAAGGGCTACATCCGCTGGATCCGGGACAACCACGACCCCTGGTACGACCCGGAGAAGCGCGACTCCCTGGCCAGCCCGATCCTGCCGCAATCGGCGATGCGGGTGATCAACGAGGTGGCCCCGGCCGGCAGCCACATCTTCATCGACTGCGCCAACTGCGTCGGCTGGTCGCTGAACGACCTGGCGATCGACCCGCCGACCCAGATCCATCTGTCGCTCGACACCGGGCCGCTCGGCTTCGGCGTCTGCGCGGTGGTCGGCGGCAAGCTCGGCGCGCCCGACCGGACCTGCATCGCGATCACCGGCGACGGCGCCTTCCTGATGCATGGCAGCGAGGTGTCGACCGCCGTGCGCTATGGCATCGGCGCGATCTGGATCGTCATGGACAACAACGACCTGGCCATGGTCAGCCAGGGCAACGCGCATTTCTTCCCGACGCCGCCCCAGCCCTCCTGGACCGACTACTACAAGCTGGGCGCACCCGACCTGGTCGCCTTCGCCACGGGGCTGGGCGCCATGACCTACACGGTGCACGACCCGCAGCAACTGCGCGCCGCCCTGACCAAGGCAATCGGCCAGGCCGAGCTGCTGCGGCGGCCGCAGGTGATCGTGCTGGAGATCGACCGGGCCGAGGTGCCGCCCTATTACCGCACCCCGCCGCAGGCCTGAGAATGCCGATTGCAGCCCGGGCCAAAATTCCGCGGAAGGACGCTTGAATGGTTGACAACACCGCCCGCATCACGGGCGTCGGTTTCGCGGTGCCGGAGCAGGTCCGGACCAACGATGCGCCGATCTTCGACTGGATCAAGGCGCACAACCCGCCCCATTCCGACCTGTTCAAGGGCTTCGAGCAGCGCCGGGTGCTGGCGTCGGGCGAGACCCTGGTCGCGCTGATGGCCGAGGCCGCCGCCGGCGCCCTGGCCGATGCCGGGCTGGCCGCCGGCGAGATCGACCTGCTGATCGGCGTCGCCTCGGTCTCCGACTACATCACCCCGAATTCGCTGGTGGCGCTGCATCGGACTCTGAGCCTGCCGTCGCGCTGCCAGGTGCTGCCGCTGGGCACCGAATACACCATCTTCAACGATGGCCTGGTGCTGGCCGAGGCCCTGATCCGCACCGGCCGCGGCCTGCGCAACGCCCTGGTGGTGTGCGGCTGCAACTGGAGCCGGCATGTCAGCTACCACGAGGCGACCTGCATCGGCGCCGGCGACGCCGCCGGCGCCGCGGTGATGGCGGTGACCGAGGCCCAGGACCGCTTCGCCCTGGTCGACGTGGTGACCGACACGGACACCGGCTTCTACGGGGCCATGCATCTGAGCGCCCGGCCGGTCGGCACGATCGATCCGCCGCCGCCCTATCTGGCGGAAAGCTTCACAACCCCGCTGATGTATTTCGGCGACGCGGCGGCCAAGGCCTTCCAGGAGTTCGGCGCCAAGGTTCCGCCGCGGATCGTCGACCGGCTGCTGCGACGCAACGGCTTGGCGGCCGACGAGATCACGCTGATCGCGCATCAGGGCTCCTCGGTGCTGAGCGAGACCTGGGGCAAGGCGATCCGGCCCGGCCAGTATCTGACGACGCTGCCCGAATATGCCAACATGACCTCGGCCTCGGTGCCGGTGACGCTGGCGGCCCGCTATCCCGAGATCGCCCGCGACAACCTGGTGCTGCTGACCGTCGGGATGCAGCAGCAGGCCTCGGCGGTGCTGCTGCGGCGGCGCTGCGCCCGGGGACAGGTCGCGGTCTGACCCGGTTTCGGGCACTCTTTCGGATCTCCATGGACGCGGGCTTCGATCGATGCGGTCGAAGCCGTCGTCGTTTCCGGCGGCCGCCGAGGCTTTGCCGCCGCACCAGTCATTCGCCGCCTCATCTTTGCGAATGGTGGTTCATATTCCAGTCACAGCACTGAACGTTGCTGCGACTATACAGGAACATAAGCTGATCCGCGCAATATTGCGTCAGATTCCCCGGATGATCGGCGGAATATTGTCGCATGACTGGACTGCCGGGCAGCAACGGGCCGATCGACGGCCGACAAAAGCTGGAGGCCTCCATGCATGACAGGATAACCCTTGGGGGAGAATCCCCCGCGGACCGGTTGGCGGAACTGTTCGATGCCATCGAGACCCGCGGCGTCGTCCCCGGCGCGTCGAGCCGGGCGATCGGCCCGGACGAGGCCGTCTTCCGCGCCATGTATCTGGACCTGGGCGCGGTCCGGGAGGCGCTTCGGGCGGCCGATCTCGCCCCCCGACTGGTGACCGTCTGCGCCGATGTGCTGCACATCCCCGACCGGTTCGACTGGCCTCTCCGCCGGACCGAGCTGGTGATCGTGGCCCGCCGGATCCAGTCGGACGGCTACGCCACCATCGCTCTCGACTATCGCGACGACACCACGGCGAGCCTGACGGTGTTCACCGACGCGGTGGACGGCCGGTTCCAGGCGATCGCCGCGACCGCCCCCGACGGGCCGCAGCCGGCGGCCTTCATCTTCGACGCCCCGCCCGCGACGGGCGGCGTGCGGATCCATGTCCCGGGCCGCGAGCCCGTCGAGACCGCGCTGGACTGCGCCCAGGACCTGCCGGCGCGCGCCGCGGCGGTCGTCGAGCAGGCGCTGCGGACCGAGCTCTCCTTCGCCTCGCTGCTCCGCGACCAGCACCCCGCCCTGGCCCAGGCGATGCTCGGTTGGATCAGGACCTGTTCCGGCGGTCTTCCCGGCATGGGCTGGGTGGCGGCGGAGCTCGGCAGCCTCGTGGCGTCGCAGGCCGGAACGGCAAGCCCGCCGCGCCTCGCCTGGACGAAGAACGCATGGGCCGCGGCCGGCTGACAGCGGCCGGCCGCATCCGCCTCACCGGCTACCGGCCGTGTCGATGGTCACGGTCTTCAGGTCCGACATCTCCAGCAGCGTGTGGCGGCCGCCGGTGCGTCCGATGCCGCTGCTGGTCCCGGCCGCGCCGCCGGCCGGGATGTGCATCTCCCAATACGGGCTCATCTCGTTGACGTTGACGATGCCGACCTTCAGCGCCTCGGCCCAGCGGAAGGCGTGGCGGATGGTCTGGGTGAACACTGCGGCGGACAGGCCGAGCCGGCTCCTGGCGACGATGCCGTGCGCCTCCTCCTCGTCGCGGAAGCGCAGCACCGGCACCACCGGGCCGAAGGTCTCGTCGACATTCAGCAGGCTGTCGGGCGACAGGTCGGCGATCACCGTCGGCTGGTAGTGCAGCCGCGTCGCCAGGCCCTCGGCGCGGCCGCCGCCGAACAGGATCGAGGCGCCGCGCTGCCGGGCATCGGCCAGGTGGGCGTCGACCTTCTGCGCGTTTGGCTCGTTGTTCAGCGGGCCCATGGTGGTGGCGGGGTCGAACGGGTCGCCCATCCGCACCGCCCGGGCGGCCGCGACCAGCTTCTCGACGAAGGCGTCGTGCACCGCGTCGGCCACCAGGATGCGCTCGGTCGAGGTGCAGATCTGGCCGGCGTTGGCGAAGCAGCCGGCAGCCGCCCGCGCCGCCGCAGTCTCAAGATCGGCATCGGCCAGGACGATGGTCGGGCCGTTGCCGCCCAGCTCCATCATGAGCGGCTTGCCGGCGCCGCGGGTGGCGATGATCCGCCCGGTCTCCGAGCTGCCGGTGAAGGCGACGGCATCGGTGCCGGGGTTGGACACGACCTCGTCGCCGACCTCCGGCCCGTCGCCGATCACCAGGTTGACGACGCCGTCCGGCACGCCGGCCTCGATCAGGCATTCCATCAGCTTCTCGGCGATGATCGAGGTGGTCGGCGCCGGCACCCAGACCATGGCGTTGCCGGTGGCGAGACCGGGGGCGAGGTAATAGATCGACGGCAGCGCCAGCGGGAAGTTCCAGGGCGTGACGATGCCGAACACGCCCTTGGGCTGCAGGAAGCTGAAGACGCGCTTGTTGCGGTCCTCGACCGGGAAGCACGCCGTCTCCAGCCACTTGATCTGCTCGCCGGCGCTGCGGAAGGCGGCGACCGCGGCGCCGACCTCGCCCAGCGCCTCGGCGTGGTAGGGCTTGCCCTGCTCCAAGCACAGGATTCGGGCCAGCGCCTCCCTGCGGCCCTCGATCACATCGGCGACGGCGAAGCACAGCTTCGCCCGGTCCCACACTGACAGACCGGCGATCTTCGGTTTCGCCGCATTCGCCGCGGCGATCGCCCGCTGCGCGTCGGCGCGGGTGCCGAGCGGCACGAAGCCGACCACCGCCCCGGTGGCCGGGCTGGTGACCTCCAGGAACTCGCCGGAACCCTCCTCCCAGCGCCCGCCGATGCGCATGCGGCTGACCGGGGCGCCGGAGGGCGCGGTGGTGACCTTCAGGCCCTTGATCGTCTTCATCGTCATCGTCTCGGCTGGAGAGTGGCGAAACCGTCGCGGAGGCGCAGCACCGCCGCCAGCGACCGGGTGACGGCGGCCTCGTAGAGCTTGGCCCCGGCCTCGGCGGTGGCGTCGGCGGGGCGGCCGATCACCCCGGTCGGGTTGATCTCCTCGAAGCCGCGCCAGACCGTGATCGGGCTGGGGGAATAGAGATGCGGGTCGGGCCAGCAGGAGGGCGTGCCGCCGGCCGGGATCGCCCCTTCCCGGGCCGAGCCCGGGAACAGGTGCAGCATCAGCGAGGTCTCCAGCGCACAGGCATGGCCGCAGCCCTGGTCGGCATCGGGCAGGATCGCCGCCGCGTCCTCGCGGATCAGGTCGAAATAGGAGAAGGCGGCGCTGCGCACGCCGTCGGCGCCGAGCTCCGACACCGCCACCTGCAGCGCGCCGCGGTTGCCGCCATGGCCGTTCAGCACGATCGGGAAGAAGCCGTCGCGGGCGAGCGACCGGCAGACGTCGACGACGACGGCGATGAAGGTCGACGGCCGCAGGCTGATCGTGCCCGGAAACGCCAGGTGATGCGCCGAGGAGCCGTAGGAGATCGGCTCCGCCACCCGGATCGACGAGTCGCGGCCGGCGACGCCGAGCGCCACAGCGGTGGCCAGCCAGATGTCGACGCCGGTGGCGAGATGCGGCCCGTGCTGCTCGACCGCGCCGGTCGGCACCAGCACGGCGCCGCGGGCCTTGCCGAGTTCGCCGAGCTCCGGCGACGGGCTCCAGGCCAGGCGGCCGGGTCCGGGGGTGAGGGGAATCATCCGATACGTCCTTCATCGAGGCGCAGGCGCAGCATCCGGATCCCGGCATCGGCGATCAGCGCCAGGACGATGATCGCGCCCTTGAACAGATCGATGCTGGACGGGTCCACGCCGAAGACGCGGAGGGCATTGGTCAGGAGGCTGACGATGACGGCGCCGACCACCACGCCGAACACCGTGCCGCGGCCGCCGAAGATGCTGGTGCCGCCCAGCACCGCCGCGGCGATGGCGTCGAGCAGCAGCGGCGTGCCGCCGAGATTGGGGGTGACGACCGGCACACGGCTGATCATCAGCACCGCGGTCAGGAAGGTGAAGATCGCGGCGACGACATAGGTCAGCAGCTGCTGCCGCGGCAGCGGCACGCCGGCCAGCTGCGCCGCGGCGGGGTCGGAGCCGATGGCGTAGGTGCGCAGGCCGAAGCGGGTCCAGCGCATCAGCCCCCAGGCGCCGACGGCGATCAGCCCGACCAGCAGCACGGAGTTCGGCACGCCGGCCGTCTGCCCGATGCCGATGTCCTTCAGCGTCGGGCTCTTCAGGATCAGCACACCCTTCTGCGCCGCCCACAGCGTCGCCCCCTGCACCGCCACCATGGTGGCCAGGGTGACGACGAAGGGCGGCACGCGCAGAGTGCCGACCAGGAGGCCGTTCAGCAGCCCGAGCAGCGCCATGGTGGCGAGGCCGGCCAGGAGGGCCAGGGCCAACGGGTCGCCCGCATCCAGCCGCCCCGCCATCACCACGCTGCAGAAGGCCACCGCCACCCCGGCCGAGAGGTCGATGCCCCCGGTCAGCAGCACCACGAAGGCGCCGAGCCCGAGCAACGCCACCGGCGTGGCCTGGGCCAGCACGTTGCGCAGGCTGCCGGGCGTCACCACCCGCGCATCGATCAGGCCGAACGCCGCCACCAGCAGGATCAGCAGCAAGAGCGGCGCGAGGTCGAGGGCGCGGCGGAGCCAGGGGGAGTCCATCAGCCGCGCCAGTCGGCGACCGCCTCGGGCTGGCCGCTGGCGACGCTGCGCCGGATCGCGTCGTTGACCGCGACGGCGCGCAGCGCCTCGGGCAGCGAGATGACGAAGGGTTTGTCCTCGCGCACCGCCTGCACGAAGTGGCGCAGCTCCTCATACAGGTCGCCCATGATCCGGCCGTTGACGGTCGGCCAGTGCAGCCCGTCCGGCAGGCTCCAGGCGCCGCTCGACAACACCCGCAGGCCGTGGTCGCGGACGTCGAGGTCGACCACACCCCTGGTGCCGATCACCTCGGTCCGGGCCCAGATGCCGGTCGGGATGTCGCTGGGCAGCGACCAGCCGAAATAGAGCTGGCCGACCATGCCGTTCGACATCTCGCAGGTGGTGAAGATCGCGTCCTCGGAGCGGACACCGAGGCTGGGCATCAGCTTCGAGACGGCGCGGGAATAGACCCGGGTGACGTCGGCGCCGCTGATCCATTGCAGCGCGTCGACATCGTGCACGCCGAGATAGAAGCAGACGCTGGAGGAGCCGTTCATGCGGGTGCCGATGTCGCGCACCGTGAACCGGCCGGAGCTGGCATGGATCGGGTCGCCGATCCTGCCGGCCCGCACCGCCTCCGCCGCCTGCACATAGCGCGGGTCGAAGCGCAGGATATGGGCCACCAGCAGGCGGCCGCCGCCCTTCTTCTCCGCCGCCGCCATGGCCAGCGCCGCCTCCAGCGTGTGCGCCATCGGCTTCTCGACCAGCACCGGCTTGCCGGCCTCCAAGAGGGCGCAGGTGACGTCCTGGTGCAGCGTGTCCGGCAGCGCCACGACATAGGCGTCGGCGGCATCGGCGGCCAGCGCCGCATCGATGTCGGCGAAATGCCGGGCGCCGTACTGATCGGCGGTCTTCCGGCCGAGCTCCGCCGACAGGTCGACGATCGCCGACAGGGTCGCCGTCTCCAGCCCGGCGATCGCCTGGGCGTGGAACTGCCCCATGAAGCCGGCGCCGACGATGGCCAATCTCATCCTGCTCATCCCGCTACCCTCTCCTGTGTCGTCGGGCGAGGCACCCCGGCGCCGCGGCCGAAGGCCAGCGCCATCACCTCGGTCTCGGTCGCCCCGCGCGGCAGCTCGCCGGCGGTGCGGCCCTCATGCATCACCACGATGCGGTCGGCGACGCCCAGCACCTCGGGCAGCTCGCTCGACACCATCAGGATCCCGGCGCCCTGCGCCTTCAGCTCGGCGATCAGGGCGTGCAGCTCCGACTTCGCGCCGACATCGACGCCGCGTGTCGGCTCGTCCAGCAGCAGCACCCGCGGGCGGGTGGCCAGCCACTTGCCGATCACCACCTTCTGCTGGTTGCCGCCGGAGAGATCGCCGACGCGCTTGCGCGGGTCGGGCGGGCGGACGCCGAGCTGCCGGATCAGCCGCCCGGCCTCGGCCGCCAGGGCCGAAGGCCGCACCAGGCCCAGCGCGGATCTGGCCCGGATCCAGGCCAAAGTGACGTTGTCCTGGACCGACATCGGCCCGACGAAGCCTTCGAGATGCCGGTCCTCCGGCACATAGGCGACGCCCAGCGCATTGGCCCGGCGGGCGTCGCCGGCCGGCAGCGCGGCGCCGCCGATCCGGATCGTCCCGGCGCGGTGGGCGGACAGGCCGGCGATGCAGCGCATCACCTCGGACCGGCCGCTGCCCATCAGCCCGGCCAGCGCCACCACCTCGCCGGCATGCACCGTCAGGCTGGCCGAGCGCAGCAGCCCGCCATCGGCGATGTCCTCGACCGCCACCAGCAGCGCGCCGCGCGGCACCGGCCGGTGCGGGAAGACGTTGCCGATGTCGCGGCCGACCATCATCCCGATCAGCGCCGGCTCGTCGAGGTCACGGATCGCGCGGTCGCCGACGAAGCGGCCGTCGCGCAGCACCACGGCCCGGTCGGCCAGGGTGAAGATCTCCTCCATCTTGTGCGAGATGTAGAGGATGGCGCAGCCGATCCCCTTCATCCGGCCGATCAGCTCGTACAGGCGGTCACGCTCGCGGGTGGAGAGCGCGCTGGTCGGCTCGTCCATGATCACCAGCCAGGCCTCGGACAGCATCGACTTGGCGATCTCGACCATCTGGCGCTGGCCGACGGTCAGGGTGCCGACCCGGGCGTCGGGCCGCAGGCCGAGGCCGAACTGGTCGATCACCTCCTGCGCCTTGCGCCGCATCTCGGCCCGGCGCAGGGCGATGCCGCCGGGCTCGCGGCCCAGGAACAGATTCTCGGCCACGGTCAGGTCCGGCACCAGGCTGAAATGCTGGTGGATCACGGCGATGCCGGCGGCCGCGGCCTCGGCCGGGGTGCGCAGCCGCACCGGGCGGCCGTCCAGGATCAGCCCGCCCTCGTCCGGCTGGTGCACGCCGGACAGGCACTTCACCAGGGTCGACTTGCCGGCGCCGTTCTCGCCCGCCAGCGCCACCACCTCGCCGGCGCGGATGTCGAAGGCCACGCCCTCCAGCGCCTTGACGCCGGGGAACAGCTTGCCGAGGCCGACGATGCGCAGCTCGTGCCGATCCAGCCGGCGCGGCACGGCCTGGGCCGCCTCCTCCGCCGTGTGGGCGGCGCGGCTGCGGCGGCGCCACTTCGCCACGGTCGCAGCCAGCCGGTCGCGCTGGCTCAGCAGCACCGCGAACAGCACCAGCCCGCCGGTGACGATGTAGATCGCCTGCTGCGGCACCTGCAGGAAGGACAGGCCGGTGTTGATGGCGCCGAGCAGCAGCGCGCCCAAGGCCGTGCCGGTGACGCTGCCCTCGCCGCCCGACAGCTTGGTGCCGCCGACGATGGCGGCGGTGATCGCCGCGAACTCCAGCCCGGCGCCGGCCAGCGGCTGGGCCGAGCCGAGCCGGCCGATGATCACGATGGCGCCGAGCCCGGCCGACGCGCCGGCCAGGACATAGGTCAGGGTCTGAACCGTGCGGACCGGGATCAGCGAGGCCCGGGCCGCGTCGGCGTTGCCGCCGACCGCGAAGATCCAGCGGCCGAGCACGGTGCGGTGCAGCAGCCCCCACCAGCCGGCGAGCAGCAGGGCCGCCAGCAGCAGCGAGGCGGGGACGCCGAGGATGTCGGCGCTGCCGGCCCACAGCAGGACCGGGCTGTCGACCGGGATGCTGGAGGCGCCGGACAGGCTGAGCGCCGCCCCCTTTCCCGCCGCCAGCGTCGCCAGGGTGGCGATGAAGGGGCTGATGCCGACGGCGCTGATCAGCAGGCCGTTGACCAGCCCGACGGCGCCGCCGGCGGCCAGCGCCGCCAGGATGCCGAGCAGCGGCGACCCGGTGGCGCCATAGGCCTGGGCGGCGACGATGCCGGCGATCGCGAGCGTGCTGCCGACCGAGATGTCGATGCCGCGGGCGATGATCACCGCGGTCATGGCGAAGCCGACGATGGCGATCACCGCGGTCTGCTGGCCGATCGAGACGAGGTTGGCGAAGGACAGGAAGCCGGGTCCGGCCAGGCCGAAGCCGACCAGCACCAGCAGGATCAGCCCGGCCAGCACCAGGTCGTTGCCGAAGCCCGCGCCGGCCAGCGACAGGCGCCGCGCCGCGGCGGCATCCGTCTTCGGTGCCATGGCCCGCTTCCTGTCCTTCGCCTCTCCGGTCACTGGCCGACGGTCATGGCGGAGACCGGCTGCTTCGGCCCCAGCTGCTCGGTATAGGCCTTGGCCGCCGTGGTCGCGGCCTCGGGGGTGATGTGCTCGACCTTCAGCCCCTTGCCGGCCAGCGCCTGGGCGGTGGCGTCGGAGGTGACGAAATAGGTCGGCATGTACAGGTCCTTGGGCAGGCTCTCGCCCTTGGCCAGCCGCGCCGCCACGGCGATGTTCCAGTAGCCGACGCGATAGGCGCCGGTCAGGACGTCCATCACCATCGACCCGTCCTCGAGCAGCGGGTGCATCTCCTCGTCGCCATCATAGCCGGCGTAGAGCAGCTTGCGGTCCATCGCCTGGGCGACGGCGCTGGCGGCGAGGCACATCGAATCCGAGATGCAGCCGATCGCCTTCAGCTCGGGATAGGTCGTCAGCCAGGTCTGGGCCGCGTCGGTGGCCTTGGCCGAATCCCAGCCGGTGGGCTGGATGCCGACCAGCTTGATGTTCGGGAACTCCTTGGCCAGGGTCTCGGTGAAGGCCTTCTCGCGGGTGTCGGAGACGAAGTTGCCGCGGGTGCCGACCAAGAGGCCGACCTCGCCCTCGCCGCCCAGCGTCTGACCCAGCGCCCGGGCCACCATCGACATGTTCTCCTGGTCCGGATACAGGGTCGAGGTGTTCCAGCCGCCCTCGACCTTGTTGCCCATGGTGATGACCGGGATCTTGGCCGCCTCGGCCTTCTTGATCACCGGCAGCAGGGCGTTCTTGTCCAGCGGGTCGACCAGGATCGCGTCGACCTTCTGGTTGATGAAGTTCTCGATAATGGCGACCTGCTTCTCCAGGCTGCCCTCGGCGCTCTGCCAGGTCGCCTTGACGCCGTAATCCTGGGCCGCGGTGTCGCCCGCCTCCTTCATCCGCACGAAGAAGGAATTCTGCAGGTCGATGGCGGCGAGGCCGAGCACCGGCTCGGCGGCGGATGCGAGGCCCGACAGGGCCAGGACCGCGGTGAACGCCACGCCCGACAGCACATGTTTCATCATGGTCTCGTCCTCTCCTGTGAAGCCTCGATTGCACTGTTCTTGTTGGGAGGGCGTCGCCCTCCGGGCTTTGCCCCCCGGGCCCCGCGCTCAGGCGCCGAGGCCGTCCGTTCCCGCGCCGCAGACCAGGCCGCAGACGACATCGTCGTCGCGCGGCACCACCCGGCCGGATTGCAGCGCCGCGACCGAGGCGGCGCCGCTGAGATCGGCGGCGAGGCCGAGCTCGAACCACAGCCAGCGGGCCGCCCGCTCCATGTCCCGGTCCTCGATCAGCACCACCTCGTCGACGGTGCGGCGGATGATGTCGAAGATGCGCGGATCGGTGCGGCCGCAGGCCATCGTCGGCACCGCGGTGGTGACGGCGTCGAGCGTCACCACCCGCCCTGCGTCCAGGCTCGCGTGCAGGGTCGGGGAGCCGACCGGCTCGATGCCGATGATCCGCGCCTTCGGCTGCAGCGCGCGGATCGCCGTGGCCATGCCGGCGGTCAGGCCGCCGCCGCCGATCGCGATCAGGAACAGGCTGGCTTGCGGCAGGTCTTCGGCGATCTCCAGCGCCACCGTCCCCTGGCCCGCGACCACATCGGGATCGGCGAAGGGATGGAAATAGACGGCGCCGGTCGCCTCGGCGAAGGCGCGGGCGGCGCGGTCGGATTCGTCCCAGACCGAGCCCTCGATCCGCACCTCGGCGCCCCAGCCGGCCAGCTTGGCGCGCTTGGCCGGCGAGGCGTTGCCGGGCAGGAACACGGTGGTCGGCACCCGGGCGAGATGCCCGGCCCGCGCCACGGCAAGGCCGTGATTGCCGCCCGAGGCGGTGACGATGCCGCGGGCCAGCGTCGCCGGATCGGCGGCCAACAGCCGGTTGGTCGCCCCGCGCGCCTTGAACGAGCCGGTGACCTGCAGGCATTCCAGCTTGAGCCAGAGCGGCGCCGCGGCCGGCGCCTCGAGCAGTTGGTCGGCCCGGACCAGCGGCGTCCGTCGGACATGGCCACGGATCCGGTCGGCCGCAGCCTCGATGTCGCCGAAGCCGATCATCCGAGGCTCCCGCGATAGGGCGAGGCGACGACCAGGCAGCAATTGCCGGGCCGCACCCGACCGGGCTGGCGGCGGGCATAGACGATGCCGTCGGCGCCGGTGCGCAGCTCGGCCGGCGCGCGGCCCGGATCGTGCAGGAAATGGATGCGCCCGGCCGGCTGCCCGGCCCGCACCTCGGCGCCGTTGCGGTGATAGGGCTCGAACACCCCGTCATCGCCGGCGAGGACGTAGGAGGCGGCGCCCGCCACCTCGTAGACCTTGGGATCCGGCCGGCGCGGGGCGGCGAAGGACGCGTCCAGCACGCCGAGATGCGCCAGCACGCTGCGCACGCCGCGGCGGCAGATGTCGAGCGCGTCGAGCGACACGGTGCCCGCCCCCGCCATCTCGGTGCCGACCACGGTCAGCCCGGCGGCGACGGCGGCGGCGGTCGCGGTGCGCGGCTCGCCCAGATTGTCGACCACCACGGTGATCGGCGCGTCGAAAGCCAGCACCGCATCGATGTTGCGGCGCAGATGGGCGGGATCGGCCGCCGGCTCGACGATCGCGCTGGGCAGGATGTCGAGCGAGGAGCCGCCGGAATGCAGGTCGAGAAAGGCGTCGCCGCGCGGCAGCAGCACATCCTGGACGTAGGCCGAGATCTGCCGGGTGATGGTGCCCGCGGGATCGCCCGGAAAGGTGCGGTTGAAGTTCAGCCCGTCGACAGGCGAGGTGCGCTTGCCGGCCACCACCGCCGGCAGGTTGATCGCCGGGATCAGGATCAGCCGGCCCTGGATCGTGCCGGGGTCGAGGTCGCGGATGATCTCGCCGAGGGCGATCGGCCCCTCATACTCGTCGCCGTGGTTGCCGCCTTCGAGGATCACGGTCGGGCCGGTGCCGTTGGCGATCACCGCGAGCGGGATGCGCACCGTGCCCCAGGCGTCGTCGTCCGGCGATTGCGGGATGTGGAAGAAGCCGACCTGCCGACCCGGCTTGTCGAAGTCGATATCGGTGAACGCCGTGCTGCGACGCTCGGCCGGCCCGACCCTGCCCGATCCCACCGCCACGGTCTCGATGCTTTCCACGCTGCGCCTCCTGCGGGCGGTCTCGGCCGCCGTTGCAAGAACGCTAGGGTTGTTTCATTGGTGATGTCAACATCATATATAAAACACTCATCGGAACGCCGGCGGCGGCGATACAGTCCGGCCCGGAATCGCTTGGGGGTTGAATGTGACGGAGAAGAAGGCGGGCTATTCGGCGCCGGCGCTGGAGAAGGGCCTCGATATCCTCGAATTGCTGGCGAGCCGCGACGAGCCGCTGTCGCTGACCCGGATCGCCGACGAGCTGGGCCGGTCGAAGAGCGAGATCTTCCGCATGGTCATGGTGCTGCTGGAGCGGGACTACCTGGCGCGAGATCCGGCCAGCGACGACCTGACCCTGACCAACCGGCTGTTCTCGCTGGGGCTGCGCACGCCGCGGGTGCGCAACCTGGTGACCGAGGCGGTGCCGGTGATGAACGCGCTGGCGGCCGAGACCGGCCACTCCGCCCATCTGGTGGTGCTGTATCGCGGCCGGACGGTCGTGCTGGCCTCGGTCTCGGGCGAGCCGGACATCAGCTTCACCCTCAATCTCGGCTTCAACCGGCCGGCGGTGGACGCCACGTCCGGCCAGGTGATCGTCGCCTTCCAGCCGCCGGAGGTGCAGCAGCGGCTGATCCGCGAGAGCCTGCCCCAGGCCCAGGGCCGGGTGAACGAGGACGAGCTGCGGGCGTCGCTGGACGGCATCCGCGGCCGCGGCTTCGAGCTGCATGAGAGCCGCGATTTCGTCGGCCTGACCGACATCTGCTGCCCGATCCTGGACCGCAGCGGCCATGCCGTGGCCAGCATGATCATCACCTGCATCAAGCGGCACGGGCAGGAGGTCCGGCTGATGGACACGCTCGACGCCCTGAAGCGCGCCTGCGCCGTGATCAGCCAGGCGGCCGCCCGGGTGTAACGCCGCCCGTCGCAGCGCTATGGCTGAGCGCGCAGAGAATCGAGATCGCCGCAATCGGCCCTCACTTCTGCGAGGAACCGCTCTTCAGCATCGGCTCTGGCTGGCCTGCGGCGATGCTCAGGCCTCTGCCCCCAGGAGCGGAGGCCTCCTTCGCCTTCACGCGCTCATGCCACTTGCGGCAGCCGGTCGAGCAGCTTGTCGAGCGTGATCGGATAGTCCCGCACCCGCACGCCGGTGGCGTTGGTGACCGCGTTGGCGACCGCCGCGGCCACCCCGCAGATGCCGAGCTCCGCCACGCCCTTGGCCTTCATCGGCGACGAATACGGATCCGCCTCGTCCAGGAAGATCATGTCCTGATGCGGAATGTCGGCATGGACCGGCACCTCGTAGCCGGCGAGATCGTGGTTGACGAAGAAGCCGTGGCGCTTGTCGACCGCGAGCTCCTCCATCAGCGCCGCGCCGACGCCCATGGTCATGGCGCCGATCACCTGGCTGCGCGCCGCCTTGGGGTTGAGGATGCGGCCGGCGGCGCAGACCGAGAGCATACGCCGCACCCGGATCTCGCCGGTGGCGGCGTCCACCGCCGCCTCGACGAAATGCGCCCCGAAGGTCGATTGCTGATGCGTCTTGTCGAGATCGCCGTATTCGATGGCGTCCTCGGCGACCAGGCCGCCCTCCCCCGCCGCCTGGGCCAGCAGCGCGCTGCGGTTGCCGGCACGGACCCGGCCGTCGGCGAAGACCGCCTCGGCGGAGTTGAAGCCGAGCCTCTGCGCCACCGCCTCGCGCAGCTTGACGCAGGCGGCATAGACGCCGGAGGTCGAGTTGCTGGCACCGAACTGCCCGCCCGAGCCGCAGGAGACCGGGAAGGTGGAATCGCCGAGCCGCACCACCACCTTGTCGAGCGGCACGCCCATCATCTCGGCCGCGGTCTGGGCGATGATGGTGTAGCTGCCGGTGCCGATATCGGTCATGTCGGTCTCGACCGTCACGTCGCCGCGATGATCGAGCCGGACGCGGGCGCCGGACTTCATCACCAGGTTGTTGCGGAACGCGGCGGCGACCCCCATGCCGACCAGCCAGCGCCCGTCCCGGATCTGGCCGGGCTGCGGGTTGCGCCGGTTCCAGCCGAAGCGGTCGGCGCCGGTGCGCAGGCATTCGACCAGATGGCGCTGCGAGAACGGCCGCTCGGGCTTTTCCGGATCGACCTGGGTGTCGTTGATGATCCGGAACTCGACCGGGTCGAGACCCAGCTTCTCGGCCATCTCGTCGATCGCAATCTCCAGCGCCATCATGCCCGGCGCCTCGCCCGGCGCACGCATCGCATTGCCTTCGGGCAGGTCGAGGACCGCGAGCCGCGTCGTGGTCATGCGATCGGCGCCGGCATAGAGCAGACGGGTCTGGTTGGCCGCCAATTCGGGTCCGCCGCCCGGCAGGTCGCCGGACCAGCTCTCATGGCCGATCGCGGTGATCCTGCCGTCCCGAGCGGCACCGATGCGGATGCGCTGGATCGTCGCCGGGCGATGCGTCGTGTTGTTGAACATCAGAGGCCGCGGCAGCGTCACCTTCACCGGCCGCCGGGCGGCGCGGGCACCGACGGCGGCGAGCACGGCATCGGCTCGCACCCACAGCTTGCCGCCGAAGCCGCCGCCGATGAAGGGCGAGACCAGACGCACATTCTCCTTCGGGATGCCGAGCGTCTTCGCCACGTCCCCCGTGCTCCAGTCGATCATCTGGTTCGAGGTCCAGAGCGTCAGCTTGTCCCCGTTCCAAGCGGCGATGGAGGCGTGCGGCTCCATCATCGCGTGCCCTTGATCAGGCGTGGTGTAGGTCTCGTCGAGCCGCACCGGCGCTGCGGCGAAGGCCGTGTCGAAGTCGCCGACGGCGGTGTCGGGCGGACCGCCGATGCCGGGTTTGGGGATGATGGCGGAGTCTCTCGCCGCCGCGAGGTCGAAGGCGCCCTCGGTCCGGACATAGTCGACGCGGACCAGCTGCGCCGCGGCGCGGGCCTGCTCGAAGGTCTCGGCGACGACGACCGCGATCGCCTGGTGATAATGGTCGATCTCCGGGCCGCCGAGCAGCTTGGCGGTGTTGTAGTCGCCCTTGCCGAGCGTGCCGGCGTTCTCCGCCGTGACGATGGCGAGCACGCCGGGCGCGGCCTCGGCCGGCCTCACATCGATCGCGGTGATCCGGCCCTTGGCGATGGCCGAGCCGACGATGTAGCCATAGGCCGGGTTCGGCACGGCGTCGTGCCGCTCATAGGCATAGGGCGCGGTACCCGTGGTCTTCAGCGGGCCGTCGATGCGGTCGGTCGGCCGGCCGATGACCTTCAGCCGGTCGATCGGGTTGGTGGTGGCGGGGGTGTCGAACTTCATGGCTCAGGCTCTCGCTTCGGCCAGCACCGCGGCGAGCGTGCGCTCGACCAGCGGCAGCTTGAACGCGTTCTCTGGGGTCGGCTTGGCGCCGGCGAGCAGTAGCTCCGCGACCGGCTTGGCGCCGCGCGGCAGCTCCGCCTCGGCGGCCTCGACGCGCCACGGCTTGTGCGCCACCCCGCCAAGGGCGACGCGCCCGGTGCCGTCGCGCTGCACGATCGCGCCGACCGAGACCAGCGCGAAGGCGTAGGAGGCCCGGTCGCGCACCTTGTGATAGATCTGCGTGCCGCCGATCGGCCTGGGCAGCGTCACCGCGGTGATCAGCTCGCCGGGCTTCAGCATCGTCTCGATATGCGGCGTGTCGCCGGGCAGGCGATGGAGTTCGGCGATCGGGATGGTCCGCGTCGTGCCGTCCGGCTGCACCGTCTCCACCGTCGCGTCGAGGGCGCGCATCGCCACCGCCATGTCGCTGGGATGGGTCGCGATGCAGGCATCGCTCGTGCCCACCACCGCGAGCTGCCGGCTGAGGCCCTCGATCGCGGCGCAGCCGCTGCCGGGCCGGCGTTTGTTGCAGGGCTGGTTGGTGTCGTAGAAATACGGGCAGCGCGTGCGCTGCAGCAGGTTGCCCGCGGTGGTCGCCCGGTTGCGCAGCTGGCCGGAGGCGCCGGCGAGCAGCGCGCGGGAGAGCAGGCCGTAATCACGCCGCACGCGCCGGTCGGCGGCGAGGTCGGTGTTGCGCACCAGCGCGCCGATGCGCAGGCCGCCCTCCGGGGTCGCCTCGATGCGGTCGAGGCCGAGGCCGTTGACGTCGATCAGATGCGTCGGCGTCTCGATCTCCAGCTTCATCAGATCCAGCAGGTTGGTGCCGCCGGCGATGAACCTAGCGCCCTCGGTGCGGGACGCGGCCGCGGCGGCATCGGCGGGCGAGCGCGCCCGTTCGTAGGTGAAGGATCTCATGCCTCCCTCCCCGCGACCTCGGTGATCGCCTCGACGATGTTGGAATAGGCGCCGCAGCGGCAGATGTTGCCGCTCATCCGCTCGCGCAGCTCGGCCTCGGTCAGGCGCGGCCGGGCGGTGAGATCGGCGGTGACGTGGCTCGGGATGCCGGCCGCGATCTCGTCCAGCACCGCCACGGCCGAGCAGATCTGCCCGGGCGTGCAGTAGCCGCACTGATAGCCGTCATGCTTGACGAAGGCGGCCTGCATCCGGTGCAGGCGGCCGGGCCGGCCCAGCCCCTCGATGGTGGTGATGCTGTCGCCGTCATGCATCACGGCGAGGGTCAGGCAGGAATTGACCCGCCGCCCCTCGACGATGACCGTGCAGGCGCCGCACTGGCCGTGATCGCAGCCCTTCTTGGTGCCGGTGAGATGCAGGTGCTCGCGCAGCGCGTCGAGCAGCGTCGTTCGGGTATCAAGCTCGAGGTCGCGGGCCTCGCCGTTCACGGTGAAGGTCAGCTTGGACATGACGGGTGCTCTGGCAGTGGCGGCTTCGGCATCGGTGACCGAGGGCGCCGTCTCATCGCCACGGACGCGGCGGTCCCGATCATCAGGCCACGCCGGCTGATTGCGAGTTCGCCGAGGTTCTGCATGGTGTCCCAATCCCACTTCGCTGGCGGTTGCTGGCACATGGGCGATTCAGCCGTCGGGGGCGCCTCTTGCGGCCGAGGCGTTTTGGGCATGTCAGGGTGCGACAGGCCCTCGCGATGGGGATCGCCGCCACCCTGTTACCGGAGCCAATGCCTCGTTGCCGGCACGGGTTCCGCTCCCGCCGGCCCGGCCCTTGCGGCGGCGACCTGTCCTCGATCTAGGGAGATCGACGGCGGCGACCAGACGTCCGGCCGCGCATGAACCTATGAACGGCGATCATGAATTCCCACTGGACGTCGCCGAGGCCTGCGGGACTGTCAGGAGGTGCGTCATGGCTCGACCTCGCCAACCCGGGGGTAGACCGGGCAGGCCGATCCGGCGCCGAAAACGACAAAGCCCCGCACGGGCGGGGCTTTGTCGTTGAAATCGCTTGGCGTCCCCTAGGGGATTCGAACCCCTGTTACCGCCGTGAGAGGGCGGTGTCCTAGGCCTCTAGACGAAGGGGACTGAGGCGCGGGCCCGGATATAGGGGAGCCCACGCGCCGACGCAAGACATTTCCGTCGGTTTTTTGACAGCCCTACCCGGCCGCCGCAGCAGCGCCGGGCACGAGGCAGCGCCGCGCCCGCTCCAGCACCGTCTCGATCGTCGCCGCATCGGTGTCGAAGGCGCCGACGAAGCGCCAGATCTCGCCCTCCCAATGCGCCGCGGCCACGCCCTGGCGCTTCAGCCCCTCGGCCAGCGCCGCCGGCAGGCGGACGAACACCTCGTTGGCCTCGACCGGGTGCTCCAGCGCCACGCCGGGCAGCGCCTGCAGCCCCTCGGCCAGCTGCCGCGCCCGCGCGTTGGCGTTGCGCGCCAGGCGCAGCCACAGCCCGTCGGCCAGATAGGCCTCGAGCTGGGCCGAGACGAATCGCATCTTCGACAGCAGGTGCCCGGCGCGCTTGCGGCGGAAGGCGAAATCCGCCGCCTTGTCCGGATCGAAGAACACCACCGCCTCGGCCATCACGCAGCCGTTCTTGGTGCCGCCGAAGGACAGCACGTCGATCCCTGACTTCCAGGTCAGCTCGGCCGGCGAGCAGTTCTGCGACGCAAGCGCATTGGCGAAGCGCGAGCCGTCCATGTGCACGGCCAGGCCGTGGCCCCGCGCCGTCTCGGCCAGGGCGCCGACCTCGGCCGGGCTGTAGACGGTGCCGGATTCGGTCGCCTGCGACAGGCTCAGCATCGCCGGCTGGCTGCGATGGACGTCGCCGCGCCACTCCGGGACGGCGGCCGCCAGCGTCGCCGGGGTCAGCTTGCCGTGCGCGCCGTCGGCCAGCAGCAGCTTGGCCCCATGGGTGTAGAACTCCGGTGCTCCGCATTCGTCGACCGCGACATGCGCCTCGCGATGGCACAGCACCGCGCCATAGGGCGGGGTGAAGGTGGCCAGGGCCAGGGCGTTGGCCGCCGTGCCGGTCGGCACCGGGAAGGCGGCGACGCGGCGCTCGAACAGCTCGGACAGGCGGTCCTGCAGCCGGGCGGTGATCTCGTCACCGCCATAGGAGGGCACGCGCCCCCCGGCGGCGCGGGCGATCGCCGCCAGGATCTCGGGCGCGGCGCCGGCGACATTATCGCTGGCGAGGTTGATCACGTCGGTCATGCCGAAATCCTCGGGCGGATGGGGTCTGTTACGGAGCGGTGGTCAGAAGAGTCGTGGCGGCGCCGGTGCGCGGGTCGATGCTGCGCACCTCCTGCCGGCCGCCGGGCAGTGTGATCAGGATCACTGCGCGATCACCCGCGGCGGTGATGCTAAGGATGGTGCTGCCGGCAGGCAGCGCGGACGGCGCGGCGGCGGTCGCCGGCGTCGTGGCGGGAACGACGGCGGCCGGTGCCGGGGCGGACCCCGGGGCCAAGAACCGGCGGCCCAATTCCCCGACGACGACGGCAGCGATCAGGATGATGACCACAAGCATCGCCCAAACGGTTATCTTCACCGCCCGCAATGACCCAGCTTCCAGACGCACCCGCCACACCCCTATCCATGGACGGGACCATTCCCGTCGTTCCCCTGGTCGTCACGATCGGCCCGGATTCCACCGGCCAGCGGCTGGACCGCGCCCTGGCCGCCGCGGTGCCGGACCTGTCTCGGTCGCGGCTGCAGGCGCTGATCGCCGCGGGCTGCGTGCGGGAGGGCGAGCGGACAGTAGAAGACGCCTCGGTCAAGGTCAAACCCGGCCAGCGCTTCGAAATCCGGGTGCCGCCGCCGGTCCCGGCGGAGCCGGAACCCCAGGCGATCGGACTTGATATCGTGTACGAGGATTCCCATCTCATCGTCATCGACAAGCCGGCCGGACTGGTGGTCCACCCCGCGGCCGGCAATCCCGATGGCACCCTGGTCAACGCCCTGCTCGCCCATTGCGGCGCGCAGCTGTCCGGCATCGGCGGCGTCGCCCGCCCGGGCATCGTCCACCGCCTGGACAAGGACACCAGCGGGCTGATGGTGGTGGCCAAGACCGATGCCGCCCACAAGGCGCTGTCGGCGCAGTTCGCGGACCGCACCCTGTCGCGCACCTATCTCGCCCTGGTCTGGGGTCGGCCGAGCCCCTCGGCCGGGACGATCGAGGGCGCGATCGGCCGCGACCCGCGGAACCGGCAGCGCATGGCCCTCGTCAAGGCTGGAGGCAAGCCGGCGCGGACGCACTACCGGGTGCTGCGCCCGGCGGGCACCGAGGCCAGCCTGGTGGCCTGCAAGCTGGACACCGGGCGGACCCACCAGATCCGGGTCCACCTGACCTCGATCGGCCATCCGCTGATCGGCGATCCGGTCTATGGCCGACGCCCGCGCTCGGCTATCGGGCCCAAGGCCGGCGGCAACGAGGCGGCGCGGGGCTTTCCGCGGCAGGCTCTGCACGCGGCGAAGCTGCGCTTCCGCCATCCGGCGGATCAAAATGAACTCGAATTCACGAGGCCCCTTCCGGGAGACATGCGAGATTTGCTCGTCTCCCTCGCGGGGGAAGACCGTATACCCGAGTGCTGAAGTCGGGTATTATGACTGGGTCCGGATGAGTCATCCGGAAGGGCGCCCGCCTCCCGAGAGGCCCGGGCGCCGGAGAGGGAGCAAGATTTATGGCACAAGCTGCACGCCTGCCCGTCCTGGGGGCCGAATCCAACCTGAGCCGCTACCTGCAGGAAATCCGGCAGTTTCCGATGCTGGAACCGCAGGAGGAGTTCATGCTCGCCAAGGCGTGGCGGGAGCATGGCGACACCGAAGCGGCACACCGGCTGGTGACCAGCCATCTGCGGCTGGTGGCGAAGATCGCGATGGGCTACCGCGGCTACGGCCTGCCGATCTCGGAGCTGATCTCCGAGGGCAATGTCGGCATGATGCAGGCGGTGAAGCGCTTCGACCCGGACCGCGGCTTCCGCCTGGCGACTTACGCCATGTGGTGGATCCGTGCCGCCATCCAGGAGTACATCCTGCACAGCTGGTCGCTGGTGAAGATGGGCACCACGGCGGCGCAGAAGAAGCTGTTCTTCAACCTGCGCAAGCTGAAGGGCCAGCTGCAGGCCATCGAGGACGGCGACCTGAAGCCGGAGACGGTGACCAAGATCGCCACCGAGCTGTCGGTGCCGGAGCAGGACGTGATCTCGATGAACCGCCGCCTGGCCGCGCCGGACCATTCGCTGAACGCGCCGTTGCGCGTCGACGGCGAGGGCGAGTGGCAGGACTGGCTGGTCGACGAGCGCGACAGCCAGGAGGTGCTGCTGGCCGACAAGCAGGAGCTCGGCAAGCGCCGGCAGCTGCTGAAGGATGCGATGGCGCATCTGAACGACCGCGAGCGCCGCATCCTGAGCGAGCGCCGGCTGCGCGACGAGCCGACCACGCTGGAGGATCTGAGCCAGGAATACGGCATCAGCCGCGAGCGGGTGCGCCAGATCGAGGTGCGCGCCTTCGAGAAGCTGCAGAAGGCGATCCGCAACGCCGCGGTCGAGGCCAAGCTGGCCCACTGACCGCAGCCCCACTGAGACCGACGGCCGGAGCCTTGCTCCGGCCGTTTCCATTTGTGGAATCGTAGGTTGGGTTTGCGGAACGCGAACCCAACATCGTGCAGCCCGAGACAGTGTTGGGTTCGCAAGCGAACCCAACCTACGGACCAGGCACCCGGTCGACGAGTGGCACGCCGGCGGCGCAGAGCGGGCAGTCCTCCGGCCGCCACATCCCGCGCTCCAGAGCCGCCAGGGCCAGCAGCGGCACGCCCTGCACCGCGGCGATCCGGCCCGCCGCCTCGCCGAGGGTCAGCAGGCAGGCGACCCCGGCCGGCACCGCGCCGTGGCGCAGCAGCTCCGTCAGGGTCAGGCCCAGCGCCGAGCCGGCATTGATCGCGTCGTCCGCCACCAGCACCCGCCGCCCGGCCACGGCGGCCGCCAGCGGCGCCGGGAGCCGGTACCGCACCGCGCCGTCCTCGACCCGGCGCTCGGCATGGACGAAGCCGAGGCCGAGCTCGGCCGCGATCGACTGGGCCAGGAAGGCGCCGCCGGCCAGCGGGCCGCAGACGATCTCCGCCGCCAGCCCCGCCGCCCGCCCGGCCAGCGCCGCGGCCCAGCCGCGCATCCGGGCGGCGTCGAGGAACAGCAGGTCGAGGTCGAGCCAGAGATCGCCGTGATGGCCCGATTCGTAGCGGAAATGCCCGCGCTCGGCGGCGACCGCCTGTCGCAGCGCCCGTTCGATCCGATCCGTCATCCGCCTGCCCTCCCCGGCCGCGTCATCATGTCCGCGAACCGTCTCGCCGCGAAGTGTTGCCTGCGATGCCCCGCCCCCCATGTCAGACGGGTCGAGACCGAGACGAGGAGAGCCTGATGCGCGTGCCCATCCCCGCCTTCGCCGCCCCCGCCATCGCCGCCGCAGCCCTGCTGACCCCCGTTCCGGAGGCCGCCGCGATCGATACCGCCTACGACACCCAGAAGGGCCGGATCCGCGTCCAGACCGTGGTCGAAGGGCTGAGCCACCCCTGGGGCCTCGCCTTCCTGCCGGACGGGCGGATGCTGGTGACCGAGCGCGGCGGCGATCTCCGCCTGATCGGCGGCGGCAAGGTCTCCGAGCCCCTGGCGGGAGTGCCGGAGGTGGACACCGGCGGCCAGGGCGGGCTGCTCGACGTCGCGGTCGACCCCGCCTTCATCCAGAGCCGCATGGTCTATCTCAGCTATTCCGAGGCCGGCGACGGCGGCAACTCCACCGCCGTGGCGCGCGGCCGGCTGAGCGAGGACGGCACCCGGCTGACCGGGGTGGAGGTGATCTTCTCGCAGAAGCCGAAGCTGGACAGCGCGATGCATTTCGGCTCCCGCCTCGTCTTCGACCGGCAGGGCCATCTCTTCATCACCCTCGGCGAACGCTCCAAGGCCCAGTTCCGCGACCAGGCGCAGCAGCTCAATTCGCATCTCGGCAAGCTGATCCGGATCTGGCCGGACGGCTCGGTGCCCGAGGACAACCCCTTCGCCGGCCGCAAGGACGCGCTGCCGGAGATCTGGTCGTACGGCCATCGCAACATCCAGGGCGCGGCGCTGAACCCCGAGACCGGCGTGCTCTGGATCAACGAGCACGGGCCGCGCGGCGGCGACGAGATCAACATCCCCGAGGCCGGGAAGAACTACGGCTGGCCGGTCGTGTCCCACGGCGTCAACTACGACGGCAGCCCGGTCGGCGGCGGCCGGCAGGAGGCGCCGGGCATGACCGGGCCGATCTACCAGTGGACGCCGTCGATCGGCGTCTCCGGCATGGCCTTCTACACCGCCGATGCGATGCCGGGCTGGCGCGGCGACGTCTTCGTCGGCGGCCTCGCCATCCCCAAGCTGGTGCGGCTGGATCGCGACGGCGACCGGATCACCGGGTCGGAGGACCTGCTGGAGGATCTGGCCTTGCGCATCCGTCAGGTGGTCCAGGGGCCGGATGGCGCGCTGTACCTGCTCACCGACGAAAGCGACGGCGGGATCCTCCGCGTCGGGCCGGCGTCCTAGTCGGCGAACGGATCCCGCACCAGGATGGTGTCGTCGCGTTCCGGGCTGGTCGACAGCAGCGCCACCGGCGCCTCGATCAGCTCCTCGATCCGGCGGATGTACTTGATCGCGGTCGGCGGCAGGTCGGCCCAGGAGCGGGCGCCCTTGGTGCTCTCCTCCCAGCCGTCCCACTCCTCGTACACCGCCTTGGCGCCAGCCTGCGCCGACTGGCCGGCCGGGAAGTGATGCAGCACCTGGCCGTCCAGCTCGTAGCCGATGCAGATCTTCAGCGACTTGAAGCCGTCCAGCACGTCCAGCTTGGTCAGCGCGATGCCGTCGATGCCGCCGGTCTTCACCGCCTGCCGCACCATCACCGCGTCGAACCAGCCGCAGCGCCGCGGCCGGCCGGTGACCGTGCCGAATTCGTGGCCGCGCTCGCCCAGGCGGCGGCCGATCTCGTTCTCCTGCTCGGTCGGGAACGGGCCGGAGCCGACGCGGGTGGTGTAGGCCTTGGTGATGCCGAGCACATAGCCGATGCCTCTCGGCCCCATGCCGGAGCCCGCCGCCGCCTGCCCGGCGACGGTGTTGGAGGAGGTGACGAACGGATAGGTGCCGTGGTCGATGTCCAGCATCGCGCCCTGGGCGCCTTCGAACAGGATGCGCTTGCCGTCGCGTTTCAGCGCGTCCAGCCGCTCCCACACGACGCCGACATAGGGCAGGATCTTCGGCGCCACCTCGCGCAGCTGGGCCAGCAGCTCGGCCGGGTCGACCTCGTCGGCGCCCAGCGCGCGCAAGAGCGCATTGTGATGCGCCAGCAGGGCCTCGACCTTGCCCGGCAGCGCCGCCTCGTCGGCCAGGTCGCAGGCGCGGATGGCGCGGCGGCCGGTCTTGTCCTCATAGGCCGGGCCGATGCCGCGGCCGGTGGTGCCGATCTTGGCCTCGCCGCGCGCCGCCTCGCGGGCCCGGTCCAGCGCGCCGTGCACCGGCAGGATCAGCGCCGCGTTCTCGGCCAGCAGCAGGTTCTCCGGCCCGACCTCGACATCCTGGTCGCGGATGCGCTCGATCTCGGCCAGCAGGGCCCAGGGGTCCACCACCACGCCGTTGCCGATGATGCCCAGCTTGCCCGGCCGCACGATGCCCGAGGGCAGCAGCGAGAGCTTGAGCACCTTGTTGCCGATGACCAGCGTGTGGCCGGCATTGTGGCCGCCCTGGAACCGCACCACCACGTCGGCCCGGCTGGACAGCCAGTCGACGATCTTGCCCTTGCCCTCGTCGCCCCACTGGGCGCCGACCACGGCCACATTCGCCATCGGAATACCTCGTGCCTTCTAACTCAGACCTCGTCGAGCCGGCCGTCCCTGAGGACCCAGCCGCAACCGAGGCGGCGCGCCTCGACGAGAGGATCGGCGCCGGGCTCCAGCCCGGCGATGGTGACATGGCCTTCGGCCCTGAGCGCTGCGCCCTCGCCCGGCGCGGTGCCACGGGGCAGGAACACCCGGCGCGGCGGCTGCGGCGGCGGGGCCGCCCGCAGCACTGTGTCCATGAACAGGGTGAAGCCGGTCGCTTCCTCGCCCTCGGCGCCATTGGCGCGGTAGCGGCCGCCGCGGCCGACCTCGCCGCGGGCCCCACGGGCGAACAGGGTGAAGGCGACGCCGGTGTGGTACTCGAAGCCGCGATGCTCGACGAAGTCGACCGTCACCATGAGCTCCGGCGCCGAGACGCGGATCAGCCGCACCACCTCGGCCAGCCGGTCCAGGATCGGCCGGGTCACGGCCGGAAGGTCGATGCCGGCCAGCGCGGCCAGCGCCGCATCGGCCGGGCCGGAGGCGGCGAGCAGCCCGCCGAGGGCCGCCGCGGCCGCGCCGCCATGCTGGGCGACGGCGGCGGCGTCCTTGCGGTCGAGCGCGTGGCGCAGCGCGGTGCCGGCCTCGCCCCCGACGCCGGAGGCGTCAACGCCACGGGCCACGCCTAAGGCGCCGAGCAGCGCCGGCACCAGGGTCGGCTCGGTCAGGTCCAGCGCCAGCCGGTCGACCCCGACCGCCTGCAGCGCCTCGACCGCCAGGAGGGCCGCCTCGGCATCCGCCGCCGGCTGGGCGCCGCCGATCAGCTCGGCGCCGACCTGGGCGAACTGCCGCTCGGGACGAAGCTGGGTGCCGCGCACCTGCAGCACCTGGCCGGCATAGGCCAGGCGCAGCGGCCGCGGCGCCCCGGCCAGGCGGGAGCGGGCGATGCGGGCGACCTGCACCGTCATGTCGGCGCGCAGGCCCAGCATGCGGCTGCCCATCGGGTCCATCAGCCGGAAGGTGTGCCGCGCCATGCTGGCGCCGACGCCGGACAAAAGCGTGTCCTCGAACTCGACCAAGGGGGGCTTGACCCGGTCGAAGCCGTGGCCGCCGAGGACGGCCATCATGCGTTCGATCACCGCCGCTTCCTGCGCCGCGTCGGGCGGCAGGACGTCGTAGAATCCTTCGGGGAGAAGCGCGGGGTTGAGAGCGTCGGTCATGACGTGCCGCACGCTAGGGCCTTCGTGCCCCCGGCGCAACGACGAAGGCGGCCCGATCCCCCCGCCTTGCGCTCACCCCCCATGCGCGGCGAGATACTTCGCCAGCGCATCGGCGAAGGCCCGGCTGTCGACGGCGAGATAGGCGTTGTCGGCCCCGCCGTCGCGGAAAAAGCGGGTGACCACGGCGACCAGGGCGTAGCCGCCCCTCTCCTTCATGAAGATCGGGCCGCCGCTGTCGCCCTTGGTCATGTCGCAATCATGCTTCAGCGTGTGGTCGCGGCGCAGCGCCAGGGCGCGGCAGCCGCTGTGCGCCGTCATCCGGTCCGGCGCGTCCCAGGCGTAGCCGGCCTGGACCAGCGGCACCCAGTCGCCGGCCTCGATCCGCGCCTCGTCCGCGGCGGTCAGCCGGTGCACCGCCATGGTGCTGGCCCGGTCGCCGATATCGGCGTCGAGCAGCAGGATGGCCCAGTCCGAGCCGTAGTCGGCGCGCTCGTCCTCCTCCCGGTCGGTGTCGGGGCGGTAGCCCGGCGCCAGCTGGATCGAGACGATGCCGGCCTCGGCCACCGCGTCGTCGCCGTCGCGGCCGGCGCGGAAGCCGTTCGGCTCGTCACGCTCGCCATCGTCGCGGAAGAAGCAGTGGGCCGCGGTCAGCACCACCCGCCGGCCGACCAGCGTGCCGGTGCAACTGCCGCCGCTGTCGAAGGCGATCTCGCCGATCGCGGTCCAGGGCATGCGGTCGGGCCGGACCATGCGGCGGTCGTCACGGCCGAAGAAGTGGTCGCGGATGCCGGGGACGGTGTCGCGGCCCAGGCAGTCGGCGGTGTCGCTGCGGGCGGCGCAGCGGCCGGTGCCGGTACCGGGCTCGTCGCAGACATCGTCGAAGGCGGTGGCGCAGCTGTTGATGTGGTTGCGCCGGGCGTAGAGCGGCCGGCAGTCGCCGATGTCGGTGCCGTCCGGGCAGACGCCGGTGCCGATCCCCGGCTCGTCGCAGGCGCCGTCGTTCGACCAGTAGCAGCCGTCGCCGCCGCCGGTGCGCAGCGGCCGGCAATCGGTGCTGTCGCGGCCGGCATCGCATTCGCCGGTGCCGATCCCCGGCTCGTCGCACTGGCCGTCGAAGGCCCAGCGGCAGCTGTTGTCGCCGGTCTTGAGGGCGGCGCAGTCGGCGTCGTCGGTGTCCGCGGCGCATTCGCCGGAGCCGCCGAAGCGCTGCTCGTCGCAGGCGCCGTCCCGGGCCCAGCGGCAGCTGTCGTCGGCCCGAGCGGGCCCGGCCAGGGCGAGGACCGCGAGCGCCGCGAGGACGGCCCTCACGGCTCAGCCGCCATGGGCGGCGACGTATTTCGCCACCGCCTTCTCGAAGGCCCGGCTGTCGACCGCGAGATAGGCCGAGCGGCTGCCGTCGTCGCCGCCGTAGAAGCGGCTGACCACGGCGACCACGGCGTAGCCGCCGGGCCGCTTGATGAAGATCGGCGAGCCGCTGTCGCCCTTGGTCATGTCGCAGTCGTGCAGCAGCGTGCCGTCGTCGCGCAGCGAGACGATGCGGCAGCCGACATGCTCGGTCATCCGGTCCGGCGCGTCCCAGGCGTAGCCGCCCTGCATCACCCGGACCCAGCGCCCGGCCTCGATGTCGGCCTTGTCCTCGGGCTTCAGGCGGTGCACCGCCATGATGCCGGTGACGTCGCCGATATCGGCGTCGAGCTCGACCAGCGCCCAGTCGAGCCTGTACCAGGACTCGCCGCCATGGCTGCGGCCCTGGCGGAAGCCGGGCGGCAGGAGGAAGCCGGCCACGCCCGCCTGGGCCACCTGGCTGGTCCCGTCGCGGCCGGCGCGGAAGCGGCGCGGCCGGTCCAGCGAATCGTCGTCGCGCATGAAGCAATGCGCGGCGGTCAGCACCACCCGCCGCCCGACCAGGGTGCCGGAGCAGGCGCCGTGGTCGAAGGTCAGCTCGCCGATCGCGCTCCACGGCATGCGGTCGACCCGGGCCAGGCGGCGCTGGTCGCGGCCGAAGAAGTGGTCGCGGATGCCGGCCGGGGTGTCGCGGCCGAGGCAGTCGGCGGTGTCGCTGCGCACGGCGCAGCGGCCGGTGCCGGTGCCCGGCTCGTCGCAGATGTCGTCGAAGGCGCTGGCGCAGCTGTTGTCGCGGTTGCGCCGGGCGTAGAGCGGCCGGCAGTCGGCGGCGTCGGTGCCGTCGGCGCAGACCCCGGTGCCGATGTCCGGCTCGTCGCAGCTGTGGTCCTCGGCCCAGCGGCAGCTGTCGTTGCCGCCGGCGCGGACCGGCCGGCAATCCGACGTGTCGGTGCCGGAGGCGCAGTCGCCGGTGCCGATCCCCGGCTCGTCGCAGCGGTCGTCGAAGGCCCAGCGGCAGCTGTTCGGGCCGGATTTGATGCCGGCCGCCTCCGCCGGGGCGGCCGCTGCGCAGAGGCAGAGCACCGTCCAGGCAGCCAGCAGGCGAAACGTCAGAACGGGCATGCCTGGACCAAGGCGGAGCATCCGAAGCGAAGCGATCCCGCATCCTAGACGCGATCCCGCGGCGAAACGATGGCGGATCGCGCTATCGCCCGACCTCCCTTAGTATGGAACCGGAAGGGTCGCGGCGGGTTTCCGGCTGCGCGATCAGGGGAGAGAGCATCCATGCGGTGGCAGGATCTGAGGCGCAGCAGCAATGTCGAGGACCGGCGCGGCATGCGCCCGGCCGCGGTCGGCGGCGTGGGCGGCATCGGCGCGATCGTGATCGTGCTGGTGGCGCTGTTCTTCGGCGTCGATCCCTCGGCCCTGCTGCAGCAGGTCGACCCCGGGCCGTCCCAGACGGAGACGGCCTCCGGCCCCGCACCCCAGGACGAGATGTCCCAGTTCCTCGCCGCCGTGCTCGGCAGCACCGAGGACACCTGGGGCGCGGTGTTCCAGGAGGCCGGCAGCCGCTACGCGCCGCCGACGCTGGTCCGGTTCAGTGGCGCCGTGGGCTCCGCCTGCGGCTCGGCCAGCGCCGCGATGGGGCCGTTCTACTGCCCGGCCGATCGGAAGGTCTATATCGACACCGCTTTCTTCGACGAGCTGAGCCGCCGCTTCGGCGCGCCCGGCAAATTCGCCGAGGCCTATGTCGTGGCGCATGAGGTCGGCCACCACGTGCAGAACCTGCTCGGCATCATGGACAAGGTCAGCCAGCTGCGCGCCCGCGGCGGCGTCGACGGCAACGAGCTGTCGGTGCGGGTCGAGCTGCAGGCCGACTGCTTCGCCGGGGTCTGGGCCAAGCGCGGCGACCAGCAGAGCCGGTTCATCGAGCCGGGCGATGTCGAGAGCGCGATGAAGGCCGCCGCTGCGGTCGGCGACGACGCGCTGCAGAAGCAGTCCCAGGGCTATGTCGTGCCCGACAGCTTCACCCATGGCAGCTCGGAGCAGCGGGTGCGCTGGTTCCGCCGCGGCTTCGACAGCGGCAGCCCGACCACCTGCGACACCTTCTCGGCGCAGACGCTGTAGCCACCGACCATCGATGGGCGGGCGCACGGCGATCCGTCACCCGGTGTCGGGTTTTCCTGGCTCCTGGCAGGCGTCGTCGAAGTCGACGCCGAGGGAGGCGCAGAGGCGTTTGGCCGCCCGGACCGGGGGCTCGGCGTCGATCAGCGCCTCGACGTCGGACTCCTTGAGCCGAGCCTCCAGCCCGGCCTGGAGGGCGGGGACCCGGTCGGCGGCGATGCCGTCGAGCGTGTGCTGCATCAGCTCGTTCACCCGGGCCCGGCGCCGCTGGCGGGTCCCGGCCGGGTGCCGGCCGGCGGCGGCGGATAGGACAGGTCCGACCAGTCGGTGGCCCGCCGGCGCCATTGCTCGGACAGGCCGAGGCCGCAGGCCAGGCCGGCGATGA